>DATJKY010000802.1:0-3011 GCA_035490955.1 Terriglobia bacterium
AACTTTGGAGCTCACCTCGATGGTGTGATGAGCAACAATGTAACCCCCTGCCGTGAGCACGATGTTCCCGGCGGAAACGCCACCCTGCTCCACGTTGACGCGCTGCACCTCGACTTGCGGAGCGCTGGCAAATACTCCCGATACAACCAGTCCCACCACGACCACTAACACCACGGCAGCGCCAACGTAAGCCAGCGGACCCCAGGGGGTTTTCTTCTCGGGATCAAGCGCCCCTTTGCGTGAGCGATCGATTTGCAGGACACTCAGGTCCTTCTCAGTCGATTTTGCTGGTGACATTTGAAGACCCTTTCAAGCTCCCAGCGCTCAGCTTTCAGTTCTACGAAGCTCAGCCTGAGTGCCCGCGCGCAAACTTCAAGTTCAAATCGCAGCCATTCTGCACGCTACGTTGAGCGCAGGGCGATGACGATATTCTCATGCGAAGCGCGCCAGGCGGGGAAGAAACCGCCCAGCAAGCCCATCACCGTCGCGAAGATCATGGCCGACAGCAGCAGCATGGGAGTGACTCGAAAATTGAAGGCCAGCTCGCTGAACGTAACAAAATTCGTTGTGCCGGTGGTGACTCCGTTTATGGGCAGTGCTATCAGGCAGCCGATCAAGCCCCCAAAAGTCGCGATACAGACAGACTCCACCACGAAACAGAGTAGAATGCTCCCGCGCGAAAACCCTATGGCGCGCAGTGTTCCGATTTCCCGAGTGCGGCGCGCGACGGCCGCATACATGGTATTCATGGCGGCAAAGGAAGCACCCACCGCCATCAGAATGGCGATAAAGATACCAAAGGCCTTAATAGGGGCTGCTGTACTGGTCTGGCTCGCGTAATAATCCCGCTCGGTCACGGGTTTGAGGTGCAGCCGGCGATCGTTCGCAACCTGGTCCTGGATGCCGGCCACAGCGCTTGCATCCGCTGCCCTCACGAACACGTCGGTGTAGTCTTCACGGTCAAAGTCCTGAGCAAGGTCGTTCACATCGGTCCAGATTTCCGAGTTGTAGGCGGAGTTGCCCGCCTCAAAGAGTCCCACAACTGTCCAGTAGCCCTTAGCGAATTTCAGCTTGTCGCCCAGGCTACAATTCTGAAACCGTTCGGAGATCCTCTTGCTCACCACCACTTCCCGCAACCCGGGACGGAAGTACCGCCCCTCTGCCATCTTGAATTCTGGGCGTAGCGACGGACCTGCGGCACTGACACCTCGAATAGTCACGTTGGAGCCCTGGACTTGGCCGCGTCGAGGAAGATTGATCAGCACAATGACTTCAGGCGACACCCAGGGTTCGCCCTTGTCGTCCTTAGCGATGCCATGCAGGTAGCGGATTACCTGAAGGGCATCGCGCTTGACGAAGCTGACGGTTTCCGACTGCGAGCCGTCTCGCATAATAATGACGTTGAGGGGATGGCCGGTGGTCGTCAGGGAGGATTGCAAGCCCTGGGCCAGGGCCATGAGCACAATAAAGACCGTGACCGTCAGCGTGATACTGAACGCCGTCATCGCCGTGGTCGTCCGCCGGACAGCCAGATTGCGCAGATTGTATTTCAGTGGTATGGCCATTGTACCTCACAGTCCCAACCACCTGTCATTCCGATCCCTTATCCCGCATACCGCAAGGCCTGAGCGATGTTCGTTCGAGCGGCCCGGTAGGCCGGCCAGGCCAACGCCGGCAGCGCCACCGCGGACGAAAAGACCAACGTTTCCAGTAGACCATGGCGAGCGATGTTAACAAGAAGAACGGGATGGCCAAGCCGGGTCCTGTCAACGAGGGTGCGCCTCTTTTTGCGGAACAAGTTCTCATCGCCAGGGCGCCACATAGATCGGCGCTTTCCGTTTCGCGCAGGCGACACTCCACATTAATTATACGTCGTCTCGCGCCAGACATTTCGCCTGCGGTCGAGGGATGCTGCCGATTAGGATTTACATGGGCGGCCGCGGTAAGGCGATGGGCCTGACGCTTGCTTCCGGCTTTTTGGGTCTTCCATTCGGCGTGCCGCTTTTTTTTTGCTCCTTTACATCCTCTTGCCCAGGTCATTCCAAATTTTGTAACTGCCTGTGTTTCCAGCCCGGTTCAGTAGGGAAGCCAAAGTGTACTACTACAGTATTACATTGTCGTGTAGAAAAAGTTTCGATAAAAACCTGAATGGCTGTCCGGTGTATAATCCCTTTGTATCGACGCTCGGGATAGGCGCTGAGGGGGAGTGAGATGTGGCTCTCGCGCGGAGAAATCAGCCAGCTACTCAGCAAAACCAAAAACGACAACCGTGTACGGCGGACCTCGCCTTTGGGGTCGGCACGTGCTGGCCCGACGGTCGGCGCTACGGCGACCAGCCTTGGTTCAAGGGAGCTCGAACCATGACGCGCGAGCGTTGGGGGCGCATCAAGGAGATTTTCGAAGCGGCGCTGGAGCAGCCGCCCGAGGCAAGGTCTTCCTTTCTCGTTGAGGTGTGCGGGGGAGACATCAGCTTGCGGGGCGAAGTCGAGCTTCTGCTCTCTGGCCGCGACCAAGGGGCTAACTCGGTGACGCAACCGGCCCTCGCGGCCTTGGCCCTGCAGGGTGTGCTGGGGGCTCGTCCCCGCACTTTCAAGGCGGGCAAGGTAGTTTCCGGGCGTTTCCAGATCGTTCGCTTTATCGGCCGAGGTGGAATGGGGGAAGTCTATGAGGCCAAGGACCTGGAACTCGGCGCACACGTGGCTTTGAAGACCATTCGGCCCGAGATTGCCTGGGACCCCCGCACTCTGGCGCGCTTCAAGCAAGAGATTCAACTGGCGCGACATGTCACCCACCGCAACGTTTGCCGCATGTATGATCTGGAGCACTGCCGGCCGGACAATAAGGGACAACCCGACATCACCTTCCTGACCATGGAGCTGTTGGAGGGTGAGACGCTGGCGGAGAGACTGAGTCGGCGGGGACGCGTGCGGGTTGAAGAAGCACTAACGTTAGTGTGCCAGATGGGGGAAGGGCTGGCGGCGGCCCATGAGGTCGGCGTGGTCCATCGCGAT
>DATJKY010000803.1:0-11235 GCA_035490955.1 Terriglobia bacterium
AGCAGCGGCTGGCAAGCTCGCGCAAGCAGGCCTTACTGACAACCGGGAAACTTGAACGACGCGATACGCGTGTGCCAGTTAAACTTGCCGTTCGAGGGGATGTACTCCGTGGTGTACCAGAACGTGCAGTCGTCTACAGGGTCGATAGACATGCTGCTGTAGTCGCCCCAGCGCTTGAGGCCACCGGTCTGAGAACCGTTGCCTTCAAAGATGGTGGCTTCGGCTTCGAGCATATTGGCCGGATCGGTCGGTACGCGACCGGTGTAACGGATCGCCGGATGGATTGTGCCACTTGACACACTATAGCCGACCGCAATGTCCCCCGCTTTGTCCATGGCCGTGCTGCCCATCCAGCGGTAGCTGGAGTCGGGTGCGAAGGTCCCTTGCTGGGCCACCACAGGGGTCCCGTTGGGGTTCGCGATCTGATACCAACGCACTCCTGTGTAGCTGGACTTGCCAGAGCCCACGTTCACAGAGTGGTTCACCACCAGGTACTCCGTGCCGCTGAGGTTGCGATAAGCGTTGCGGTACATTAGACGGTCTCCCAGGGAGTCGAGCTTCTGGCCGGTTCCCGCCTGTGGGATGCAGATGCCGCCTTCGCAGGCTTCAGCGAAAGGGTTGACTGGAACGGCGGTGGGCCCCGTGAATGTGGAGTTCGAGGGGTTGATGAAGTCTGCGTGGAACTTGTAGATGTTCAGAGTGCTCGGCGCCACGAAAGTGAGGTAGAGGTTCGGCTCAGCACCGGGAGGTTGGGTGCTGCCGTCAAGGTCGGAAGGCAGAAGGTTGGCGACCCTCGGGTCCTGCTGGAAGCAGATTGCATTAGCCGCGCCGCCGCCCAACATCTTCGCGCGGTCAAAGGCGCAACGCATGGCTCCGAGGAACTTATTACCGCTGAAGATGTTGGCCGTCCAATAGTAGGCGTCCGACCAGACTCCAAGCTTGGGATAATCGGGCAGGTTGCCATTTGGGGTGCGGAACTCATACCGGTAGTAAGTGTGGGTCGCATCCGAGGTAGTGGACACTGCGAGGCAGTAGGCGTTGTCATTGGCGTTGATCTGGCCGACTACCCATCGTCCGTCGGCCTTGTCATAAAGCACCACCGGGTCGCCTCCATCCCCATCAGCGCAGTCGCCGCTGAAGCCGCTCCAAATGTTGTGGATGGCGGTAGGGCCCACAATTAGCGCGCCGGTCGTCTTATCGTAAACTGCATATTCGGTGTTTACGATTTGAACGAACTGCGTGGCCCCAGCCGAGCCGTTGGTGTCCGGCGGCGCTCCGCCATCGGCGCTGATGCCGTCGAAGTTAAGCGCGAGCTTGGCGCTCACCAAGGGCAATGAGGTCTGTTGAAGAGCCAGATCTTCTGCCGTTGTGCTGAGGGGTCCTGGGGCGGGTTGCGGCGGATGTCGTAGTGGGATTACGCGCCGGCCAGCCGGGGCCTCGGCGGGGGCGGACGCGACGATATCCGCCAGAGGCGCAGAAACGTCATAGCCAACTGGGGGGATAACGATGGGTTTGGAAGTGGCTTCCTCACCCGGCGCTGGCGCCAGCGCAAGCAAGATCGCAGGAAGGACACTTAACTTAACGCCCACCATCTTCTTCATCGAATTTCCTCCATAGCAAAAGGGATTTTGGCAGGTTGCTACCTTAAATGTCTACAGGAACCTGCAGCGAAGTTAAGAATGACCGCATCCACCAATAGCCTTGACTTTGTCCTCGGATTTTCTATTCTGGCAGGCCGGTCTTTCTTTGGCGCCGCGATCTCTCAGTGCCCTGGTAAGGATGACTATGAAGCGTCTTGTGTTGCTCTTGGCTGTATGGCCCGCGGTCACGGTGTACGGTCAAGGCGGAAAGAAGCGTTTGACCGCTGAGCTGGTGGCCCAACCCCAAAGCTTGGTCAGCGCCGGCATCCAGCAGGTTAAGTGGCGTCCCGGCACCGATGAGGTGAGCTATATCCGGCGCCAGAGAGCAGGCCGAACCGCCGTTACGACACTCTGGATTCACGATGCTTCGAGCGGCATAGAGCGCGAACTGCTCCGCGACACGGGAGGGGACCTAAAGCTCAGCCTCGCTTCCTATCAGTGGTCGCCGAAGGGAGACGCACTTCTTCTCACCGGGGAGCACGATCTCTGGCTGCTTGACGTGCAAAGCGGCCAGCGGCGACGACTTACGGACGACCCCGAGGAAGAGGAAGACGCGGCCTTTTCGCCGGCAGGTGACCGCATCGCCTTCGTGAAGGGCAACAACCTCTACACGGAAGACTTGACGACAGGCTCGCTCAAGAAGCTCACCAGCGATGGCAGCGAGGATGTCCTGAATGGCAAGCTGGATTGGGTCTACGAAGAAGAGCTCGCCAATCGCGCCACGGGCCGCGCCTACGAGTGGTCACCCGACGGCAAGCAGATTGCCTATTTGCGACTGGATGACTCCCCGGTTCCTCAGTATCCGCTAACCGACTACCTGACGACGCATGTTGGGCTCACCCGCCAGCGCTTCCCTCAGCCCGGTGACCCGAATCCCGTCCCCTCGTTCCACGTGGTTAGTGTGGCGGAAGGACAGAACAAGAGTTGGAAATACCAGCCAAAAGCTTCGGACATCGAGTACTTTGGTCCGGCTTTCTCCTGGACTCCGGACTCCAAGGCGGTTTCGTTCCTCACCCTCAACCGCGCACAGGCAGAGCTGACCGTGCACTTGTGGAACGCGGCGCAAGGAGAAGATCGGCCGCTACTGGCCGAGAAAGATCCTTACTGGATCAATTCTTTGGACCCACCCTACTTCCTGCACGATGGGCAGCGCTTTCTGTGGCTTTCCGAGCGCGATGGGTGGCTTCATCTTTACTTGTTTGGAGACGACGGAGCGCTTATCAAACAACTGACCCGCGGCAAGTGGATGATCGATCACCCGCCGTTCTCCGACGTCCCCATGTTCCAGGTCGATGAGAGGGGCGGGTGGATCTACTTTGCGACCACCGAACCCGACCCGCGTGAGAGGCAAGTTTACCGCGTTCGTCTGGATGGGAGTGGATTGGCTCGGCTTTCAAACGAGACCGGAGTTCACTCTCTGGATCTCTCGCTTGGTGGGCGGTTCTTTATCGATAATTACTCTAGCTCCGAAACGCCGCCGCAGACCCTCCTTCGAAAGGACGACGGCAGCCTGGTGGCCACGCTCGACAAGCCTGAGAATCACAATCAGGAATACGCGTTGGCGAAAACAGAATTTTTGGAAGTCAAGGCAGCCGATGGCGGCACGCTTTACGCCCGGCTAGCCAAGCCGGCGAATTTCGATCCCAGCAAGAAGTATCCAGTGATCGTTCTCATCTACGGCGGACCTCACGTTCAGATTGTCCAAAAACGCTGGGGGGTGACGAGCCTCGAGGACCAACTTCTTGTTCAGGAGGGATACCTCACGTGGTCGCTAGATAACCATGGTTCATGGGGAAGGGGGCATGCCTGGGAAACTGTCATATTCAAGGACCTCGGGCACCACGAACTGCAAGACCAGTTGACCGGCATTGCCTACCTGAAGTCGCTCCCCTTCGTCGATGGCAACCGGATCGCGATTCGGGGCTGGTCCTACGGCGGCTACATGACGCTCTACGCACTAACTCACGCCCCGGAGGTATTCAGGTGCGGCGCGGCAGGGGGCCCGGTGACAGCGTGGAAGTTTTACGACAGCATCTACACGGAGCGCTACATGCGCACACCGTCTGAGAACCCCGCTGGATACAAGAGCGCATCACCTCTCGAAGTGGCTGACAAGCTGAAGGGCAGCATTCTCTTGATTCAGGGCGCCGACGATGACAACGTCCACATGCAGAACACCATGAACTTCGTCAATGCGCTGGTGGAAGCGCATCATGCGTTCGGGCTATACATTCAACCCGGGCAGAAGCACGGCTTTAAAGGCGAGAACGTCGAAACGTATCTCGCCCAAAGATACCTGGACTTCTTCAAGGGGTGTCTATGAAAAAATTGCCGCTTTGCCGCGTGCTGTGCGGAAAGGCTCGGCCTTTCCGGCCCATTCGGCGAAAAGAGAAAAAGAATAAACTCCTTAGACTGGGGTGGTTCCCGGAAAGCCAGAGGCTTTCCGCACAGCACGCGGCAAAGCCGCACCAGGCCATCCGGCTTTCTCGGCTCATCTTTCTTGCGGTCTTTGCGCTAGCTGCCCTGGGCGCCGATGAACCGCAGAACCGGGGTCTCGCGGGCTATTCGGCTGACGGCGCTCGCGTGGAGCGCGAATGGGAAATGAAGTTCCGCGCCCTCCCAAGCCCTGACAACATGCGTGAATACATGAAGCGATTGTCGGCTCGCCCTCATCACGTGGGCTCGCCCTACGACCAAGACAACGCCCAATGGATTCTCTCCAAGTTTAAGGAGTGGGGGCTTGATGCCCACATTGAGACCTTCCACGTGCTCTTTCCGACCCCCAAAGAGCGCTTGGTTGAGCTCGTCGAGCCCACGAAGTTTGTGGCGAAGCTGAAGGAGCCCGCATTTTCCGTGGACCCCACATCAGACCAGATGGACGAGCAATTGCCGACGTACAACGCTTACTCCACGGACGGAGATGTGACGGGACCGCTGGTTTACGTCAACTACGGGGTGCCGGAGGATTACAAGCAACTTGAGCGCCTCGGCCTGTCAGTGAAGGGAGCGATCGTTATTGCGCGCTATGGCGCCAGTTGGCGGGGGATCAAGCCCAAAGTGGCTGCAGAACACGGGGCCGTCGGCTGCCTGATTTATTCGGACCCGCGCGATGACGGCTATTTCCAAGGCGACGTTTTTCCTCAGGGACCCTGGCGCCCGCTCGAGGGCGCGCAGCGGGGAAGCGTCATGGACATGACGCTGTATTCCGGCGATCCCCTCACTCCGGGGGTAGGGGCGACGGAGGAGGCGAAACGTCTGCCGGTCGGCGAAGCACCGACCATCACCAAGGTTCCGGTGATGCCTCTCTCCTATGGTGACGCCCAACCCCTGTTGGCGGCGCTCCAGGGGCCCGTGGCTCCCGACGGTTGGCGGGGAGCGCTGCCATTGCCATATCACATCGGCCCCGGACCGGCGAAAGTCCATCTCAGAGTGAGTTTCAATTGGGACATCAAACCGATTTATGACGTCATCGCCAGAGTAACCGGGTCACAATATCCCGCCGAGTGGATCATCCGCGGGAACCATCACGACGCCTGGGTGAATGGGGCGCAGGACCCGATATCGGGACAGATGGCGCTGCTGGAGGAGGCGCGTGGCTTCGCCGATTTACTGAAAGAGGGTTGGAAGCCCAGGCGGACGATTATCTACTGTGCCTGGGATGGTGAAGAGGAAGGACTGCTCGGCTCAACGGAGTGGGCGGAACAGCACGCCGATGAGTTGCAGGCGAACGCGGCAGTGTACATCAACACAGACTCGAACGGCAGAGGTTATCTGAACGCCGGCGGCTCGCACACGCTGGAGCAATTTATCAATGGGGTGGAGCGCGACATCGAAGATCCGGAGACCAGGCTTTCCGTGTGGAAGCGAAATCAACTGGCGCGCATCAAGAAAGCCGCGCCGGACGATTTGCAGGAAGTTCGCCAGCGGCCTGACCTGCGAATCGGCGCCCTGGGTTCGGGATCCGACTACACCGGCTTTCTTCAACACTTGGGCATCGCGGCGTTGAACCTGTCGTACGACGGAGAGGACGGTGGCGGCATTTATCATTCCGTTTACGATGACTTCTACTGGTATACGCACTTTTCGGATACCCAATTTGTGTACGGGCGCGCCCTTGCCCAAACCGTGGGTACTTCGGTGATGCGCCTGGCGGACGCGGGGTTATTGCCGTTGGACTTCACCAACTTTGCCGATACCGTCCGCAAGTATGTGGAGGAGTTGCGGACGCTTCTTAAGAAAGAGCAGGACGAGACTCGCGAGCGCAACAAGCAGATCGAGGAGGGGGTTTTTGCCGCCACGGCCGATCCTCGGCAGGTGTCAATCCCACCCAAAATGGAGGAAGTTCCACCCTACTTGAACTTCGCCCCCCTTGATAATGCCGTAAGTTCGCTTAGCCAGGGCGCCGGCCGCTACGCTAAGGCGCTGGCGAAAGCGCGGGAAAACGGTGGCTCGACTCTGGATCGCGCGGCGCTCGACTCGGTGGATAAGCGGCTGATCGAAAGCGAGCGAAGGTTAACGACGCGCGAGGGGTTGCCCCGGCGACCGTGGTACCGCCACCAGATCTACGCTCCGGGTTATTACACCGGCTACGGCGTCAAGACCATTCCCGCCGTCCGCGAGGCCATCGAGGAGAAGCAATGGAAGGAAGCTGACGAGCAGATCGTCGTGGTCGCGAAGGTGTTGAACGACGAAGCGGCGCTGATCGACTCGGCGGCCGCAGAGCTAGATAAGGCGACTGCCGCCGCTCATCAAATGCCTCGCCCTTGATATTCCGCCCTGCGGCCAAAAGCCAAGACCAACCACAGAGACACAGAGAAGGAGGGATGAAGAACAACCGGGGGAACGAGAAAGCAGCGCAAGAATAAGCGAAAGCTTCAATGTTTTGAAGGACTTTCTGGGCTTACGTTCTCTCCTGCTTCACGCTTTCGATTTATCTTTCTCCGCGTCTCTTTCGCCTTTGTCCGCAGCCTGCTAGGCTAGCTAAAGGCTGGAACGTGAGCTCGATGTACTGGCGTTCTTCCTCGCTAAAGGCGGAGAACCACCACTCGGTCAGTTTGTGTGCCCAATATACCCATACGTCTCTCGGCACTGGTCATGGACTGTCCGACTCAAAACGTCCTGGGTCAACCTAAGCGGCTTCCCGCATACTCGGCAGAACGTCGGGGCCCCATTTTGCCGTTGTCGGGCACCAGGGGTTACCGCCACCGTCCCTTGGCGCCGGTAGATGCCGACGATGATGCACCAACAGGACACGATTCACGCTTAGGCTTAACTCGTTCCTCCGGCGATTCGAAGGCGGCTGGCGGAGTTTTGTGAAGCGAAACTCTGCGCTACCCGGCTCAGCATCTCCTTCGCAATTTCGGTCTCACCGCGCTCGTGGTATACTTCAGCGTTTCTTCCGCGATGGCGTTCGATTGCAGCAGGAGCGGATTGAATGGATACTGATGACTACGCCCTGGCGCGACTCCCTTTGGTGTGGCGATCATGGCTACAGGAGTTGCCGTGACAGCAAAGCTTTCCAGCGAGCACGAACACCAGGCCGTTCCATCGGACTTCGCCCTGCGGGTCAAGGCGCTCGAATCGCTGCTGGTAGAAAAGGGGCTCGTGGATCCTGCGGCGCTCGATGCGTTGATCGATACGTACGAACACAAAGTCGGCCCGCATAACGGCGCGCGAGTCGTCGCGCGCGCCTGGGTGGATCCAGCCTATAAGAGGCGCCTGCTGGCCGATGGTACCAACGCCATCACGGAGTTCGGCTACGGCGGCCAGCAGGGCGAGCATATGGTGGTTGTCGAGAACGCGCCGAAGGTGCACAACCTGGTGGTTTGTACTCTGTGCTCCTGTTATCCCTGGTCGGTGCTCGGCTTGCCGCCGGTCTGGTATAAGTCCGCACCTTATCGGTCGCGCGCGGTGATCGACCCTCGCGGCGTCCTGCGCGAGTTCGGGTTGGAGTTGCCCAAGGATGTCGAGGTTCGAGTTTGGGACAGCACGGCCGAGCTGCGCTATCTCGTATTGCCCGAGCGGCCGGCGGGAAGCGAGAATCTCACCGAAGACGAACTCGCCGCCCTGGTAACGCGCGATGCGATGGTGGGCGTGGCGAAGGTTGCGCTGCCTCGGTCGGAAAGTTAAAGCATGAACGGCATACATGATATGGGCGGCATGCAAGACATGGGCCCGGTCCGCTGGGAAAAGAACCAGCCTGTCTTTCACACGCCGTGGGAAGGACGATCGTTCGCGCTGAGGCTCGCGGCGGGGGCGTGGCGCAAGTGGAACATTGACGCCAGCCGCCATCAGATGGAGCTGATCGCTCCAGCCGATTATCTGCGCATGAGCTATTACGAGAGATGGATCGAGGGCTTGACAGAGCTGCTCGTGAAGACCGGGCTGGTCACCCGCGAGGAGATGGATAGTGGCAAACCGGCGCCCGGGTCGCCGAAGGCAACGCCGCCACTTACCGCCGACAAAGTGCCTGCAGTCCTTCGCGCTGGCCGGCCTGCAAGCCGCGACGTGGCGGTCGCACCGCGCTTCAAAGCAGGTCAGCGTGTGCGCGCGCGCAACATCCATCCCACCGGTCACACGCGGCTGCCACGCTACGCACGGGGCAAGTTCGGCACGATTCACCTCGATCATGGAGTCTACGTTTTCCCCGACAGCAACGCTCATTTTCTCGGCGAGAAGCCGCAGCATGTGTATTCGGTGCGCTTCACGGCACGCGAGTTGTGGGGCGAGCAAGCTCCACCGCACGATTCTGTGTACGTCGATATGTGGGACGATTACCTTGAACCAGCGTGATCGAAGTTCAGAGACTGAAAGCCTCGGTGCCCTTCCACGCCTTCCGCGGGATGAAGATGGGCCGGCGTTTGCCGAACCATGGCAGGCCCAAGCCTTCGCGCTGGCCGTACAGCTTTCCCATCAAGGTTACTTCACCTGGAAAGAATGGGCCGGGGCGCTGGCCGAGGAACTCACAGCCGCCACCAACCGCGGCGAATCCGACGACGGCTCCCATTACTATGAGCATTGGCTGGCTGCTCTGGAGCGTCTCGTGTCTGCCAAAGGTCTTTCCCAGCCGGCGGCGCTCGTCGCGCGCAAGGAAGCCTGGGCCGAAGCTTACCGGTGCACACCCCACGGCAAGCCTGTTGAGCTAGCCTCGGTCGCGAGCCCCAACACTCAGGAGAACAAAAAGCAGTAGTTAAGGGAATCTCTTCGGCTTCATCCACGACCACGCCTTCCCGCCAAGCCGTAGCCAGCGATACCTTAGTAGGGCTGTGCTGGAAGAGAGGTCACGAAGAAGCCCTTCCCAACTGCTGCCCAGGCGATCGACTGAAAGTCTCCCCATCTTGGCTCACCGGACACCTCGTGCCAGGCACTGTCTCGAACGGTCAGCACTTGGATTCGTCCATGGTATTTATGCGGGTCAACCAACGCCAGGCGCAAAGCATCGGGGGAGATGTCCCAGTTATAGCCGTAGGTGACCGCTTTTTTCCCTAGCTGCTGGCCTTTGCCCCGTACCGGATCAAGCGAGTAGAGAACATTGTCTTCTCCTTCTTTCTGCCCAAGCACGCACGAGGAGCCGGGCTTTAGGGGGCATCGGTAATCCCACTCTGTGGCTGCAGGCTCTTCCAGTACAGCTTCGGGCGATCCGCCAGCAGCGGGCCGGCGCATCAGGCGCTGTGGAGGGGGAGGTGCGCCAGGCGCGGCGCGGGGCGATTCCACGTACAGCATCCAGGAGCCGTCAGGGCTTAGCCGCGCGTCATAATCGTTCCCGGGTCCTTGCACTACGGCTTCGCCAACGCTCTCGGTCAGGCCTTGTCTGAAGACCTCCCATGTCCCATTCCGGTTTGAGTCAAAGAGGATGGATTGACTGTCGCGGGTCTAACCCGAGGGCACGCTACCCCGATTATCGAGAGTGAGACGGCGGGGCGACTTCACACTGGCGCCGTCTGAACCCAGCTCAGCCAAGTACACATCCTGCCACGTGAGCATTTTAAGGAATGCCAGCCGCTTTCCGTCTGCGGTAATGGTCACACTGAGGGGCTCAAAGTCGCCGGTTTGCACCAGTAGTTCAGGCTTGCCGGCAGCTTCAGCCGTGGCTGGTTCTACCGGGATCTCCCACAGACTGTGGCTTGCCTGGCCCGACGCCGAGTCGGCGGCATGCTTGGCGAAGAACACCAAGCGCCAGTCTGGCGACCAGCCCACGCATGAGAAAAGTTCCGCATCACACAGCAAGCTCGACTTGGGCAAGCTCGACTCTGATACCAGGGTCTTTGCGGCTCCGCCGCCCGCAGCCCGGACTTCGATGGCGGAAGGCCAGGAACCCTGTCCACTCTTCCAATTCCTGTAATATGCGATCCAGTGGCCGTCCGGCGACCAGGCTGGGCTATACACGTGTTGGTTCTCTTCCGCAGTAACCAGCTTGCGTGGCGACTCGCCGTTAATCCCACCCACCCACACTTCCTGATAACGCTTACTAATCTCATCGCGGACGAAGGCAACCCATTGGCCATCCGGTGAGATCACCGGCTCTATGCCATGCCGGTACAGCAAGCGCGGCGCCGCCTCGCCCAGGATCGTGATCACCCAGAGGTCGCAGCCCTCGGGGCTAGTCGCAACGGCGAGCAACTTCCCGCCGTCGGGGAACCAACTGCCGCCCCAGACCCGGCTTTGAAGCTCTGCCGGAACGGACACGGCGTGAGTCTCTCCTGAATCGATCGAGCGGAGGTAGAGTCCCGTCTGGTCGTGGTAAGCGATACGTTTGCCATCGGGTGAGATCGCAACACCCGATACCCAGTCTTCAAGAGGATTAGCAGTGAGCTGGCGCTCGGCCACCTGCGTTGGCGCGTGGCGGTGGCGCGCCACAAACCATGCGATGCCTGCACCGGCCACCAAAACCAACATGCTGGCAGCGAGTACCAACGGCCAACGCCGTAGGGGCACCCCTCGTGGGTGCCCTGCCGGGACGGGTACGACATTTGCTGGTTCAAGGGCAGGCACAAGGCCCGCCCCTACAGGAGAATGTCCGGAATCGGTGGCCCGCTTCAGCCGCTTCAGGTCCGTGAGGATGTCCGCCGCATCTTGGTAGCGAAGGTTTCGTTTCTTCTCCAGCGCCTTGCTGACAATGCGCTCGAACTCCAGCGGTAGTCGCGGATTCAAACTGAGGGGCGAAGCCGGCGCCAAGCCAAGAATGGCGTGAAAGATCGCTGCTGAGCTGTTGCCGAAAAACGCTTGCTTGCCCGTCGCCATCTCGTTCAGCACGGCGCCAAAACTGAACAGGTCGGTGCGGGCATCGAGCGGCTCACCACGCGCCTGCTCCGGCGACATGTAGGCGACAGTGCCGAGGGCTGTGCCGGGGCTCGTCAGGTGCTGGGGATCAATCGAGGCCGTCGGCGTGTCCTGTAGGGGCGTCCCTTGGGGCGCCCTGGGCGGGGCAAGCCCCTCCCGTACGGTCTGTTTCGCGAGCCCGAAGTCCAGGATCTTCGCCTGGCCGCGCGTGGTGACGAAGACATTCGCCGGCTTGGTGTCGCGATGGGTGATGCCTTTGGCGTGGGCCGCGTCCAAGCCGTCGGCAATCTGGATTGCGACGTCCAGCAGCATATCG
>DATJKY010000804.1:0-6183 GCA_035490955.1 Terriglobia bacterium
CGTTCTGGTCGAACAGCGGCAGACGCCTGGCCACCCCGAAGTCGAGCACCTTGACCTGGTGTTCCGGCGTCAGCATGATGTTCTCCGGCTTGATGTCGCCGTGCAAAATGCCCTTCTGGTGCGCTACGGCCAGAGCCTCGCCACACTGGATGGCGGTTTCCAGGAACTCCTCCGTCCCCATGGCTTCTTTCAGGCGTTCGCGGAGGGTGTTACCTTCGACGTACTCCATCACCAGCAGCAACTCGCCTTTTTCCTCCAGAACGTCGTAGACGCGAGCAATGTGCGGGTGGTTCAGAGCGGAGGCGCGCTGGCCTTCCCGAAGGAAGCGGGCGAGGTACCGCGCATCGGCACGCAACTTGGGCGCCAGGCGTTTGATGGCAACGTGATGCCGAAGTTGCGTATGTTGTGCGAGGTATACCTCCCCCATGTTGCCGGCACCCAGCCGCGCACTTATGACGTACCGGCCCACCGTGGCCCCAGTCAGGTCCTCTGCGGTACGAGCTGTCGACCCATCACCTGGTAACTTCATAGGCGTAACAAGCGGGGAGTTGCGCGTTGGTTACATTCTAACGGAAAGCACAATGAGCGCAAATCCAAAATTATGTCGGCCCTGCCGGGCGTAGCCCTCCCCGCCGACGTAGGGGGCCCTGAGTTTAGGTTTTCGGTTTACGATGGCCGGAAGGGTGGGTTATTGTGATGAAGAGAGCTTAAACGGATGGCGTGACCGTGATTTTGGATTTCGGACTGCCGATTTTGGATTGAAGAGAGCCGGACAGAGTCGAAAATCCAAAATCGGAAATCCAAAATTGTTTGGGCCGGTAGCTCAATGGTAGAGCACTGCCCTTTTAAGGCAGGGGTTCTGGGTTCGAGTCCCAGCCGGCTCACTTTTCTGCCGTAGGGGCGGCCCTTTGTTGGCCACCCAGTGGGGTTTCTACTTTGGGTGTAGCGCGGGCGTCCCGCTCGCTGTGGCGTCGCCATCCTGCCCACGCGGGGGCGGCCCCAGTGGCCGGCCGGACACCCAGCAAGAAAGCGACTCGGCCAGAAATCGGGCACCTAGAACGGCTGCCCCTGCCCTCGGACCCTCAGCCCGCACGTTCCCCAAGGTCGCGTGGGGTTACAATTATGGCGTGTGGGTGCGACCACTGATTGCGGTCTTAGCTCTGGCGGGACTGGCCGACGCATTCTACTTTACCTTCGCCTACTACGGGCGCATCAAGAAGGCTCGCTGGGTGCCGGAAATACTGTGTGCGCGCGAGGGTTCGAACTGTGTGACTGTGGTGCAAACGCCCTACGCCCGGGTCTTCGGGGTTCCGAATTCACTGCTGGGCGTGGTCTATTACCTGCTGCTCATCGTTTGGGCGGTGGCCGCACCTCCGGTCTCGGCCATGGGATGGATCTTAATCGCAGCCAGCGCGGGGACAGTGATCCTCGGCTTTTACCTCATCTACGCGTTGCGACGTAAGCTGTACATCGATTGCCCTTTTTGCTATGCAGCCCACACCATCAATGCCCTCTTGCTCATCCTGCTGATCCTGGCGAATCGCTCCTAGCGCGACTAGACCATAAAGAGCCGTTCGAAGCTGCGCCAGGCTCTAGCGAGAGCACTGCGTGCCGTCACCTCCTCGGGCAGGTGCGGATCCAGTGCGCTTCAAGCCTGGAGCAAGCACCCGGCCGTAGGCCTTGGTGAACAGCGCCGCTACCCTACGGCCCAGACTGGTCAGTTGATAGCTGGCGCCTGGACCGCCATGGAGGAAGACGACGAAATCGGAGCCGCTACCCAGCTTGCGATAGACGAGGCGCACGCCATCAGCGCCCGTCAGATATCCTTGCTCCACAGCAAGCTCCAGGGGCGGCCTCTGAACTGTTTGCCCGCCAATGGTCGGTGGCGCGAGGAAGATCCCTGCGAACATGCAAGTTACATCAGCAATTTCCATTATGGACTCCAGACTCGACCGGCAAGATACACCCGGGCGGCACTGAACGCAACTGTCGAACCGGTTTCGCGTGGCATATCTACGCCGCACTACGTCTTTGGTTTTAACAATGCGGCTGAGCCGCAAACCAAACGAGATTCTGTGTCGTCTGTGCTCGTCAAGCCTTAACACGGAGCGTCTCGGTGACCTCTGTGTTGACGCTCTTTCTGGCCACGACGGGCACAGAGGCGCTACCGAGATCAGGAGAAATCTTCGCGGCACGCGATATGGTGGCTCTGGCCTCCTCCCCTTCGCTGTTCGCCAAGAACGCTAGCAAAGCATCGACCGGCATCCGTGATTTTCGCCGCCTGTTGAAGGTCGAAGAGAACGTGCCGTGGTGGCCATCCCAAGCACGAGCAGCGCCCATGTAGATCCGGCCTCAAATCCAGTTTAGATCGCAACTGTCCCACGTGCAGTGATGTTGCTTATTGCCAGGCCTCTGTTCAGTAACCTCGCCGATGCCCGTAGCCGTTCCCGCCATGGTGGCGACATCCGTCAATGGAAGTGCCGACCATCACAATCCACGGTGATGCCGGTCACATGCAACACGACGGCAGCCTGGCACACTTGCATTTAAAGCTTAGTCGCGGAGGCGGAACCATGCTCACAGATGATCGAGACGTCCTTGATGTGCTCAAGTTTGAGCTGGACTTCATCGAGAAGGGAGGCTACGGGCGCTCCGTTCGCACGCCTTGGCAGCCCACGTCCATCTTTCAAGATTCCCTGACCTGCCTCAATTTTGGAAATCCCAACCGGAGCCACCCATGTGACGAGTGTCTGCTAATGGCTTTGGTGCCGCCGGAGCGCTGCTCGGAAAAAGTTCCGTGCCATCACATTCCACTCACTCCGGAGGGAGAAACCATTCACCACCTGGAGCACAACGAAACCCGTGCGGTTATGGAAGAGGTGGTCAAGAACTGGTTGCGCCGCATGATCAAGATTCTTGAGGACGCACGGGCCGAGCAGGCCAGGCCGTGAGAGTCTGTGTGAAAACGCAGCCCCTGGGCGGGCACTTGTCGTACCCGCGGCCTTAGGGCCGGCACACTCTTTTCAACAAGATCCCGGCTGAAGCCGGCCTCTACCAAAGGCAAACTCGAGTTTTCACACAGACTCGTGAGGCCCGCCACGGCTTCCACCAGCCGGGGCTTGGTCTTATATGTTTGCCAGAGGTTCCGCGATAACTTGATCCGAGGGCCAGCGGAGTCTGCCGAACTCTTCCAGGATCACCTCCAGCACCGGTAACATTGAAGCCACCTGCTTCGTGCGGATCACAAAGTTCCAGAGACATTCAAATTTCTTCCAGCCGGCCGCGTAGGCGAAATGGCGCAGCCGCGCGCTCCATTCTTGCTTTGAGCAAGCGCCCCTCAGGATCGAGTCCCAACGGTAAAAATTCTGATAGGCGCGCCAATAGCCTGTCTCCAACGCCTGCGGACTCAACTTGGCCGGTTGAAACACGGCGTGGCGGGTATCGTACAACGGCCAGCGTGAGTGGAGGATTCGCCTCTGCGCCAGCATTCGATCGTGCAGGAGAGTCCTCGGATAGGGCGTCAGGATATGGAAGGTCGCCGTCTCGATACCTTGGCTGACGGCCCAGTCGACAGTTTGGTCGAACACGGTTTCGTCGTCCTCATCCATGCCAAAGACAAAACTGCCGTTGACCATCACGCCCAGGCCGTGCAGGCGGCGCACGGCAGCGCCGTAGTCGTGCCGCAAGTTTTGAAATTTGCGCTGCTCCTTCAGATTGACCGCGTTCGTGGTTTCAAATCCTACAAATAGGCTGCGCAGCCCAGAGGCGACTGCCTTCTCCAGCAGGCCCGGCATCAAGATTGAGTTCACCGTCCCTGCTGCTTGCCAGAGCCGGCCCATTCCTCGCATACCATCGAAGAGCGCGCCCGCAAACCTCGGATTGCCGAAGAGATGGTCATCCAAGAAATAGAGGTGCCGTCCCGGAAGGCGGTCGATCTCGGCCAAGGCGCGATCTACGGTCTGGGTGTAGAAGGACCGGCCGCCTGCGAAGAACCCTTCCTTGTAGCAGAAATCGCAGACGTGCGGGCAGCCTCTCGAAACCACGATTGAATTGGGCACGAGGTACAAGTGACGCTTGATCAGGTCCCGTCGAATCGGTGGAAGGGTGTCGAGCGAACGGGTTCTCGAAACGTAGCGCTTCGACGGTATGCCGGCACGGAAGTCGCGCAGAAACTGCGGCCACGTATCCTCCCCGGGGCCCAGGAAGATGCCATCGGCATGTTGCGCAGCCTCTTCGGGCACGGAGGTGACATGCAGCCCGCCCAAAGCCACAAAGCAGCCACGCCGCCGGTAGTGGTCGGCGATCTCATAGGACCGGTTAGCTGAGGTGATGTAGACCTGGATCACGACAAGGTCCGGAGCATCGGCCAGATCGAGTCTTTCGACGTGCTCGTCAGTGAGCGTCACCTGGTCATCGGGGTCGAAGTAGGCGGCCAGGGTGGCGAGCCCCAAAGGTGGGAAGAGCGAGTACTTGATGCGCCGGAAGAAGGGGCTGGTTGCCTCGGTCAGCGCAGGAAGGATCATTTTGACTCGCATGGCGCAAACAGTATGCGCCGTTCGCTTTGTATTGTAAAGTACTTTGCAGACGATGCGGCTGTGTGGCTCCTATTCCGGGCGGCGACTAAGATTATGCCGCCAACCCTGGCCGCACCATCTCGAGTGTCCGGCATTTGTACTGAGTGCTTTCGGTACCCGCGACGGGTACTTTCTTTGCCGCTACTGGACCGAGGGAATCTAATCGGAGTCCATAATGAAATTCGTGCTGAGGAGTTTATGGTAAGGCTCCGCGGTGAACAGTCGCAATGATGGATCATCTCGAAGCGAAGCCGCCAAGATTACTGTCGTTCGCAGTTGCCCTTGCTCTAATGAGCACGCTGGTGGGCGCCAACCCGCAGGCGAAGGTGACGGGGCTTGAGGAATTGCCGGGGAAGTCAAAACATTGGCAATGACCCCAAGAAATGGCGCACCAACATGCATAACTACGCCAAGGTGAAGTACGCCAACGTCTACCCGGGGGTGGACCTGGTGTACTACGGCAACCAGGGAAAGCTGGAATACGATTTTGTGGTCCAGCCCGGCGCCGCCCCCCACTCCATCAACTAGCGTTCGCGGCCCTAACCTTAGCGAGTGCCGCCGCGAGGGCTGGCACCTACAAGATCCTGCATGTCTTCACGGACACGCTGGCGGCTGGTCCCCAGGGCAAACAGACCTTCGACGCAGCCGGCAATCTCTACGGCACAACGTCTGAGGGTGGAAAACGTCCCGACCATATAATCTAACTGTTAGTCAGGGTTTCCCGTTGCCCGCTGGAAGCTGTTTGTAACATCGTTTGTGGCGCATACCCCCCTCAAACTGCCCTGATTCGGCGGTTATGAGCGCTTCCACCGTACGGCGGGCAGCTATCCTTGGGTGTGAGTGGTGACAGTCATGGCCGGGTCGACGTGTCCAGCGACTTCACGTATGGCACTCTCGGGGATCTGGGTGGCGATTGAACTGGATCTGTTGTAACCTTCCATGCGAACTGCCGGGGAGGAGCCATTGCTTTCACCCTTCAGCGAGACTCCGGGACTAACTCGGAACGGAAACTGAACCGAGGTTGCCGCTATGCTTTCTTCTCCCGACGTTGTCATCATCGGCAGTGGCGTTGGTGGCGGTACTCTGGCCAACCGCCTGGTGCAACACGGTCTGGCGGTAACCATTTTGGAACGAGGAGACTACTTGCCTCAGGAGCCCGAAAATTGGGACGTTAACGCTGTTTTCGCGAGCCAGAAGTATGTGCCCCTGGAAACCTGGCTCGACAAAGAAGGCACGGCGTTTCGCCCCGGCACCTATTACTATGTGGGAGGCAGTAGCAAGATGTATGGGGCTGCAATGCTCCGCCTTCGAGAAAAGGACTTCGAAGAACTCGAACATGCCGGCGGCGTTTCGCCCTCATGGCCGATTACCTACCGCCAGCTCGCGCCTTATTACAACCTGGCGGAGCAACTGTATGGGGTCCATGGCGAGGCCGGCGTCGACCCCACGGAACCATCGGATGTTCCCCCATATCCGTATCCTGCCCTTGATCACGAACCCGTGATCGAACAGGTGGCATCCGCGCTCAAGGGTCAGGGGATCAAGCCCTTTCCGCTTCCACTCGCCGTGCAACTCCATGGAGGGGGACCGTGCATACGTTGTAAGACCT
>DATJKY010000805.1:0-12408 GCA_035490955.1 Terriglobia bacterium
GCACCACCGGCTTCTCGCCAAAGTACTCTGCGAGTTGGACGGTTCGTCCTGTTTCCTCCCGGAAAGGCAGGTCCAGGGGAACCTGCCCATCGAGTTTCTGGTCAATTCCCACGTCGCTCAGCAATTGCGGTCGGCCTTGGACTTGCGCCCACGCCGAAGATCCGATCACCCAGACGAAGGCAAAGGCCCAGGAAAGGATGCGCGGACCCAAGGTCCGCGCCTTGGAGTGCGGTAGCGCAGCTACCGCCTTGGCGTCCGCGTCCTCCCGGCGCACCGAAGGACCCAGAAAGCACGCATGCAACCTAACAGCAGATTGCCTCCGCCGCCCAGCAAAAGGCGGCAGTTTCGCTGCACGCACTCCAAGGCAGGCTGCGCCCGCGAATGGCCAGAATCCAAGGGCGGGGCAAGCCCCGGCGCTACGACCGCCCATAGCGTTCACTTTTCTGCTTCTTTCGCTGGAGCATTGGCACGTACCGGAAGACCTCGCTGTGCGAGCAGGTCCATCGCACGGCTGACGGGAATCCTTACCACTCCGGCCTGCCTGTCCGCCCAACTGTAAGTGTTAAGTATTTCGTCTTCCGAGGCATGTAGTTCGCGCCAGTCTCTAGCCGGTGCTGCCTGCAAGCGAGGCGACGGCGGCAACGGCCGAGTGTCCGCAAACGGTGAAGCGGGTGGTCCCAGAGTCTGCTCCACTCTGAAGTAGTTGAACAGCCCCCGCATCGCCCAGAGTGCGACAACGAGCAGGACGAATAACCCGATTGCAAACTTTACTAAGGTAGGAATGCTGGCGTCCCGCGTTTCGTAGCCCGGACCGCGCTTCGACTCGCGCTCAGTGTCCCTGAGCCTGTCGAAGGGAGGCTCGACACCGGCATGTTTCGTTTCATCCATGGTGCGTTGCTTCACTCAACCGAGAGTCGTGCAAGGGCAACAACGGCCGTCGTTTCAAGTTCCAAATGAACGCCGCTCCCCAGAGCCCACCAACGCCCACAGGCGCCGCGAAATCCATCCAGTTGATCTGCTGGTGCAATCCCGGAATCACTAGCCAGTACAGATCCACCAGACGCATCACGAGCAGGGCGATGGCTACGGCGGCGAGCACCCGCCTATTGCTCTTGATCGTGCGCGATAAGAGTAACAGGAAAGGCAGGGCGAAGTGGAAGAGAAGTATCAAGAGAGCCAGCCACAACCAGCCGCCGGCAAAACGGCGCAAGTACCAGGGAATCTCTTCACGGGTGTTGCCCGCCCAAATAATCAAGAACTGAGAGAACGAGATATACGCCCACAACATGACGAATGCAAACAGCAGAGTACCCAGATCGTGAAAATGCGACGCCGTGACAGTCTCTGACAGCGGCTTGCGATTGCCCAACAGCATCAGTACCGCGATCACGAAGGCCATCGTCGCCAGCGCCTGCCCAACTATAAACAGCATTCCATAGATAGTCGAAAACCAGTGCGGCTCCAAGGACATGACCCAATCAACGGAGGCGAAGGTGACGGTAAACCCGTAAAGGACCAGCCCAGCGCCGCTTAAACCTTGCAGGCGACCCGCAATCGATGGGTCGCCGGTCCGATCCTGTTCTGTCGACCACTTGTTCAAAAAATAGGCTAGAGCAAACCACGCCGCAAAATAGAAGGCCATCCGCGTCAAAAAGAAAGGCACGTTCAGATAGATTTGCTTGTGCCTCAGGATGGGGTCGCCCGCCAATACCTCAGGTCGTGTCCAACTGTAGAGGTCGTGCAGGCCGAGCAGCAAGGGTACTGCCAGCGCCGCCATCAGCGGCAACGTGGTAGTGCCGGACTCCAGGATCCTGCGTATCACCAGTCCCCAGGCGCCTCCGGTGAGATGCTGCAGCATGAGGATCGCCACGCAGCCCAGCGCGATGCCGATCCAAAAAAGGTAGGCTACGAGATAGGACTGGAAGAACTGGGCGCGGTTGGAGTATCCACCCAGGGCGCACACCGCCAGGGCCACAACGCCCACCATCAAGAATAGCCGCTGCAGGCGGTCAAACTCGAGTTGTGGTTCGCCGGAGTTCATTTGGCCTCTTCCGTGAGCCTGCTGCGTTCGGGTTCTGGCACATCCTCCACTGTCGCCCGCTGGCTCAACTGCAGGGCGCGAATATAGGCCACGATAGCCCATCGGTCTTGCGGTGGAACGCGTGCCGCGTAACTGTACATGGCGCCCCAGCCATTCGTGATCACGTCGAAGAAGTGGCCGACCGGGGCCTGGCGCAGACGGTCGATGTGATACGAAGGCGGCTGCTGAAACCCTCTCTGTACGATCATGCCGCGACCTGTACCCACCTCGTCGTGACACGGCGAACAGAAGATGTTGTAGCGTTGCTGGCCGCGCTCCAGGACCTGGCGGGTGACCGGGAACGGGAATGTGTCCACCAGGACACCGTTCACCTTGCCGGTGTAAAGCTGCTCATCGATTCGCAGGCGGCCGCGCGCCACGGTGCCGGGCACGACGGGTCGTTCGGAACGGCCGTCATCGAAAAATGTACTCTGCTCGAGCGGCTTGTATTTGGGCTGTACTTGCATGTCAAGGCGACACGCCACGGTGCAGAGCGCAGCGGTGAAAATCACAGTAACGAGTGACGAGCGACGAGTGACAAGTGCGACGGTGTTATAAAGTCGCGTGCGAGCACTGGCTACGGGCTGCAGCGGCTCCGCCGCTTGCTGTGCGGAAAGCCTGCGGCGTTCCGGCAGACCGCTGAGCCTAGAAACCTGACTGTTAACCTTTTTCTTGAGCCTGCTGGGCCGGGAAGGCTGAGCCTTTTCGCACGGCAGGCGGCAAAGCCGCCAATTATTCACACCTTCTGAGCCTTTCCGCAAGTCAGAGCGGCAGAGCCGCCAACCGGACTTTTCCAGACCTACTGAGCGGTGACGAGTGACAAGCCCGCGCAGGCTCCGCTCGCCGAGATCCTCGCCTTTGGTGTTCTCGTACTTCAGCACGTCACTCGTCACTTGTCACTCGTCACTGTTCTTCACGTTTCAACGTCAAACACTCCCCGGGCTTTTAGTCCTTCCAGGAACTGCTTGGTCCTCTCGCGGTCGAACTTGGGGTCGCGAGCCTTGATGCAAAGAAAAAACCGGTTGCGCGTGGCCAATGCGAATCGAGGTACGTTGAAGACCGGGTGATAGGGTGTCGGCAAACCGTTCATGGCCAGCATGCCAAAGACGGCCGACAGAGCGGCGCCCAGAATGGTCATCTCGAACGTGATCACGATAAATGACGGCCAACTGTTCAGAGGCCGGCCGCCGATGTTCACCGGATAACTGATGACCGAGGCATAGTATTGCATAAAGAATCCGCCCAGCCCGCCGAAAACACCTCCAATCAGCACCACCAGAGGCAATTTAGTACTGCGAAACCCTACCGCCTCCGCCAGACCGTGGATGGGGAAAGGGGCGAAAGCATCCAGCCGGCGGTATCCAGCCTCGGAGGCGTGCCGCGCCGCCGCCAGCAAGTCCTCGGGCTGCTCAAATTCGGCCATCAGGCCGTATAGCTTCCGTTCCTTCATAGGTACACCAGGACGCGTCCTCCCTACTTCGCAGCCTCCCCCGTCTTGGAAACAAGTTCTCGCATCTCGAATATCGAAATCACAGGAAGGAAGCGAATGAACAGGAACAGTAAAGCCACGAAGAGTCCGATTGTTCCGAGATAGGTGGTCCAGTCCCATTTGGTCGGGTAGTACATCCCCCAAGAGGACGGCAGAAAATCCCTGTGCAGACTTGTGACTACGATGATGAATCGCTCTAGCCACATTCCGATGCTCACGATCAAGGCGACGCTGAAGAGAGCCGGGACGCTGGTCCTGACCCGGCGCGACCAGAGCACTTGCGGGGTGACGATGTTACAGAAAATGAGTGACCAGTACCAAAAGGCGTACGGCCCCGTCATGCGATTCAAGATCATGTACTGTTCGTACTGGTTGCCGCTGTACCAGGCCATGAAGGCTTCCATCATGTATCCGTACCCGACGATGAGGCCTGTGGCCAGCATGATCTTCGCCATGTTGTCGAGGTGCCGCAGCGTGATGAAGTCTTCCAGGCGGTAGAAAGCCCGGATGGGAATAGCCAACGTGATGACCATGGCGAAGCCGGCATAAATGGCTCCGGCAACGAAATAAGGCGGGAAGATAGTAGTGTGCCAGCCGGGTACGATGCCCACGGCAAAGTCGAAGCTCACTACCGTGTGGACGGAGAGGACCAGAGGTGTGGCCAGCCCGGCCAGCAGCAGTGAAGCCACCTCATGGCGATGCCAGTGGACGGCCGATCCGCGCCATCCCATGGCAAGCACGCCATACACGATCTGGCCGAAGCGCGTGCGGGCGCGGTCGCGCAGCGTCGCGAGGTCCGGAAGCAGCCCCACGAACCAGAACAGCAACGATACTGTGGCGTAAGTCGAGACGGCGAAAACGTCCCAAACCAGCGGGCTGCGAAACTGCGGCCACAACCACATCGTGTTGGGGTAGGGCGCTAACCAATAGGCCAGCCACGGCCGCCCGACGTGGATCAAGGGAAAGATGCCGGCGCAGGCCACGGCAAATATCGTCATCGCCTCGGCGAAGCGATTGATCGATGTTCGCCACGCCTGGCGCAGCAGCAGGAGGATGGCGGAGATCAGAGTACCCGCGTGCCCGATTCCGATCCACCAGACGAAGTTGATGATGGCGAATCCCCAGCCCACGGGAATGTCGATACCCCAGACCCCCACACCCTTAAGGAAGAGATAGGACACCGCCCACAGCAACCCCATAACTAATATGAAAGCGATCCCAAAACCCAGATACCAGCCGCGCGGAGTCCGCTGGGCGAGAACGATAGTGCTGATCTTGTCCGTGATCGACGCGTAGGTATGCCCCGGCCCAATCAGTGGCTGGACGGGTTCGATGGTGACCGATTTCTCCGGGCTTCCGGGCTCCACCTCTACTCCTTGATCTCGGGATTGGGGTTTCGCAGCCGCGCCAGATACGTGGTGCGCGGCCGCGTGTTCAATTCCGTCAACAGGGCGTAATTCCTCGACTGCGCCTTCAGCTTGGATACGCGACTGTTCTTATCGTTGATGTTACCGAAGACGATCGCCTCTGTAGGGCACGTCTGCTGGCACGCGGTCAGAATTTGACCGTCTTGGATGGCGCGATCCTCTCGCTCTGCCTTGATCTTGGCTTCCTGAATCCGCTGAACGCAGTAAGTGCACTTCTCCATAACACCCCGGCTTCGCACCGTGACGTTAGGATTTCTCAAGGCGAAGAGACTGGGTGTCGTCCAGTCCGAAAAAAGCAGGAAGTTGAACCGCCGAACCTTGTAGGGGCAGTTGTTGGAGCAATAGCGCGTGCCTACGCAGCGGTTGTAAGTCATTTCATTCAGGCCTTCGGGGCTGTGAGTGGTAGCTCCCACCGGGCAGACCAACTCGCAAGGAGCATTCTCGCACTGCATGCACAGCACAGGTTGGAAGTAAGTCTCGGGGCTCTCCAGACCGCCGCGGAAGTAGGTATCGATTCGGATCCAGTGCATCTCCCGGCCAGCGCTAACCTGCTCCTTGCCTACGACGGCGATGTTGTTTTCCGCCTGGCAGGCAACCACGCAGGCGTTGCAGCCGGTGCAGCTGTTCAGGTCAATGGCCATGCCCCACGCATACCCGTCGTACTTAAAGGGAGGATACAGGGAGTCGTTCTTCGACGGCTCTTCTTCGTGTTCCTTGGCGAAGTTCGGGTCCCGGCGAAACTCCCCGAGCGTACCGATCTGAACGAGCCCTCGCTTGAAAGCGGCCCGGCTCTCCTCTTCAAACTGCCCGTCGCCTTCATTGATTCGGCTATGGTGCTGAGTTGCGACCAGAGCGTAACGCTCCGCCGTCTTGTCGATTTCGAGGCCCATACCGGATCCGGGCTTGTCCGAGGTGCGGAGCGCGTAGGCGTCGAAGCCCACGCCGGTGCCTACCCGGCCGGCACGCTTGCGTCCGTAGCCGACGTGAACGGTCACGGCGCCGTCGGCGTGGCCGGGCACGATCCAGACGGGCGCCTGCACCTCGCGCCCTTCGTAGCGCAGCGTCACCACGTCGTCCTTGCTGAGGCCCTTCTGCTGCGCTGTCGCAGGACTCATCATGGCTGCGTTGTCCCAGGTGAGTCTGGTCACAGGCTTGGGTAGTTCCTGAAGCCAGCCGTTGTTGGCAAAGCGGCCGTCGCCGACGGTCGGATCGGCCCGGAAAACAATCTCCAACCCACCGCCACCAGACGTGGTGGAGCTCTCCAAGCCGAAACTCGGTTTCATCGAGACCGTCTTCGCCGCGAGCGCCGTTCCGGCGATCAGCCCTCTCTCCAGCGCCGTCTCCCAGAAAGCTTCAAAGTCTTGATCCTTAGCCAGGTTCTGACTCTTCCAGTAGTCACGCACGATGTCGTGCGCCTTTGGGTCGGGCTGGCCTCGCAGCACCGCTAGGAGCTCGTGGGCCGACTTGCCATCATAGAGGGGGGCAATCAGTGGCTGGACGATGCTCGCTGTGCCGTCGTAGGCGCGGGCATCGCTCCACGATTCCAGGTAATGTACGGCGGGAATATGCCAGTGGCAGAGGTTTGAGGTTTCGTCGTTGTAGAGGCTGAAGTGCGCGCGCAAACCTACCTTCAGTAGATGCTCGCCGAACTCAAGGTCGGCGGGAGCAGTGTAGACCGGGTTGCCACCAATAATCAGCAGTGTCGTGACCTGGCCGGACTTCATGTCCGTTACCAGCTCGCGGAGAGACTGCATCTGATCGAGCGGATTCGCTTCCACGGAGTCGGTGTAAATCACGGTCTCGCCGGCGTTGCCAAGCGCCTGGTTCATGCCGTGCGCCAGTGCATGGACCAGTGGGGGCTGCTGGTCACCCGCTACTACAATGCTCGAGCCCTTGTGCGCCTGCAGGTCGCGAGCGAGCGGCGCCATCCAGCCGGTAGCCGCCTGGGGAAGTGCGTTTTGACCGCCTGCCTTCATGCCCAAGGTTTCAGCCAGTGCGCGCGCAAACACTTCAATCTCGCTCGCACGCAAGGGCAACCGGTGGTCCGCCATGGCACCCGTATTCGACGGCATTGTTTCCACCACATAGAGCCGGTTCATGCCGCTCTCGACGCCGGTGATCCGCCGCCGGTTGGAAAAATCCCGAGCGTAGCGCACGCTGCCCGGACCGCTACAAAGAAAGTCCGCATCCAAGGACAGGACCACGTCAGCGCGGTCAAAGCGGTAGACGGGGTTCACATATTCATCGAAGGCGAGCCGTGCCCCCTCCCGTGCCGAATCGCGACCGACGGGCTCGTACTGGTGCCATTTCGCCAGGGGAAACTCCGTCAGAATAGCGCGCAGTTGGGAGGCAAGGGTGGGCGAAGTGATCGTTTCGGTCAGTATTCTCAGTCCGGCGCCCTTCGACGCCAGATGGGCGTCACGCGCATTCTTCATCGCGGCAAGGAAATCACTCCAACGGCCTAGCCTTCCCTCGTGGATCACTGCCTGCGAGCGGTCCGGATCGTAAAGTGTCAGCACGGAGGCTTGCGCGAAGATGTCCGCGGCCCCCAGGCTGGCGGGATGGTCAGGGTTACCTTCTACCTTCGTCGGGCGGCCCAGGTGACTTTCGACGAGCAGTCCGGTGGCGAACCCTCCCAAGGTCATTGCTGTGGAATAGAACAGAGGCTTGCCGGGGATGAATTCCTCTGGCGCGCGGACGTACGGCACAATCTTCTGGGTAGGCAGCTTGGTGCAAGCGGTGAGACCGGCGAGCGCTGCCGATGCCCCCATGAGTCTCAGAACTTCGCGGCGGCTGATGCCATTGCCCTCTACCGGGAGTTCGCGCAGGAATTCATTATGGAGCGCATCACGCGTCTCTGCCGTTCCGGCAAGCTCCTCCATGCTCCGCCATAAACGGCGTCCCTTGCCGAATCCTGAATCCTGAATTCCAACTTCTGAATCCTGAATGCGGAATGCTGAATCCTGAATTCCGAATCCGGACTTTCGGTTACTCGTCATTGGACCGCCCGAAACGCTTGTGGCTTCTTCAAGAGGCTTTCCGGTTCCGAATCCTGAATCCTGAATGCGGAATCCTGACTCGCCGTTACCCGTCATGGTGGAGATCCCAGCCTCCGCCTTCTGACTCCTGACTCCTAAATCTTGAATCCGGAATCCTGAATCCCGAATCCTCTCCTCATCGATGACAAGTGGAACAATTCGTGAGGCTCCTGATCTTGTATTCTTTCACCAGCCTCGGCCCCAGCGTGCTCTGGTCCTCAGGGGGTTGATAAGGATAGTCGACCTTGAAGACATCCTCCCGAGGCCGGACGTAACCTTCCGGATGCCGATGGCAATTCAGGCACCATTCCATCTGCAGGCTTTGTGCGCGCCAAGTCAGCGGCATGGACCCCACGGGACCGTGGCACGTGGTGCAGCCTATTCCCTTGTTCACATGAATGCTGTGGTTGAAATAGACGAAATCCGGCAGGGAGTTGACGCGCGTCCACTCCAGCGACTGGTCGCTTCGGTAACTGGCCCGCACTGGCTCCAGCATGGGACTGGTGGCCCACATTTGGGAGTGGCAGGTCATGCAAGTGTGGGTGGGCGGAATGCCGGCGAAGGACGAGTCCTCCACCGAAGTGTGGCAGTACCGGCAGTCGATTCCCAATTCAGCGGCATGGTGTTTGTGGCTGAAAGGAACAGGCTGGGGTCGGGCGACATTGACGTCGGTGAAATAAGATGAGCGTTCCACCTCGTAACTCACGTAGCCCAGCGTCGCAATAATAAACACGGCGCCATAAATGCTGACGCGAGAAATGGTGTTCGTGCTGGGATGAAAGATCTGAGCCATCGGGACACCTTACAGATGTCTCCCAAGTCGCTCCAACCCCCAGACTGAATCCAAAGAAGACCTTTGCTGTGTGCCTGACCTAGCCGATAAAAGAAGGCCGGATGTTATGCCACGTCGATGACCGCTGTCAACTGAAAGATGGGACTGTGATTCTGAAAGATGTGATTCCCGGTCCGTCGATAAAGGAATCGAATCCGCTAGCGTAGGGTATGGACGATGATGAGCACTAGGAGGAATGCCGCGTGGGCCAGTAGGCGCTGTTCTTTGGGAAGCCGCCCTCTCGAGTCGCAAAGGTTCTTGAGCAGGTAAGTCAGGGCAAGGAAATCACACTTGAGCTTCATGCGGGAGTGCTCGTGGTCCGCAGGCACGTCAAACTCTTCCAGCGCCTTGCACAGAAACCGAGAGTCCAACCGGTTGGCATTAGTGACCGAGAGGAAGAAGTCGTGACTGAACTCTCGGCGCAGGATTCTCTGGCACGTTGCCTGCAAGTACCACATCAAAAGCTCGACGGAGATCATTAGAATCTCGACGGCTTCCCACATTGCCTGTGCCCTGGACTGTACTGGTGCCCTAAGTTTCTCGAAAAACCGCGAGCTGGATCACTGTAATCCACTGATAGCAAGTTAGATATCTCGAATCGGGAATGGGACATAAGCCACTGTCATTCATATTTCTTCAAAAAGGGGCCGGAAATCCCAGTAAAATATTGATTTGATTTAGGATAACAACATTGGGTTTGTTTCTCGCCCTTTCCTCGTATTCGTTTGATATCAAATCATTTAGCTTCATTGGGTTTGTTTCGTCTCGCTTCTCTCTCCTGTGAGGCTGCTGAAAAAGGGTATCTGTCATGCTGAGCGCAGCGAAGCATCTGCTGTTTCTCATTGAAAACAAACAAAAAGCACATCCTTCGCTCCGCTCAGGATGACATGCTCGGAGGTTTTTCGGCAGCCTCTAGTTCTTTCATGGGCGCCTCGCGTGGGTAGGCTCGTTGACCGGGCTTGGCTCCAAAGAGTAACAGCCCAGCCTCAATCTTCTGTCGCACATCGGTAGGAGACCCGAGCGGCCGGCCCAGCCCGGCCGCCAGTCGATGCCGCCACCACCCATGCCGCTGGCGCTCGTCATAACCAGGAAGAGGAGCAACTGTTCCAGCCGCACGTCGAGCTCGTCGGTCTCCGGCCGGCTGGCGGTCGCCCAGTTCCGCATCCGGCGACGCCTTGTCCCACCGGGTCCGTGCCATTTGCTCCACCGCCTCCGCTGCGGAACCGTCCTTGGGGCGGAAGATGGCGATCAGGTCGCGTTGCCGCCGGCGAAACTCGCGAGGGTCCTCCCCCGCGCCCGGAGCTGCCGTTCCGCTTGTTCAGAGCGCAGGTCGTGACGCCGCGCATTCAGGGCCACCCGCCGTTTCCCGGCCGCGATTCGAGGCCCGGTGGACTTGAGGGCATTGCGCCGGTTGGCGGTAATGCGCAGCGGACTAGCGGTTCCGGCAATCGTGTTCGGCGAAGACATAAGGTTCGATCTCTATCCGGTTCAATCGACAATGCTCGCAGCCTCTTGAACCGTCATGGTCCATCAGATTATCACGCGGGTACGTAACTTGTCAAGTACTATTTTAGCCTAGGCCGGTAGTTTTTGCGGGCCCACGAACCTCAGCCGCGTATGAACACCGATAAACGCGGATCAAGAGCAAAAGCAAGAGCCGAGGTTAGAAGCAGACACAAGCGGGGAGGCAAGGCAAAGCAAGCTCACTACCTTTCTGTTCGTGGCCATGAATGAACTCCTGGTGTTTGAAGTCCTTTGGATCTGTGTTCATCTGCGTTCATCTCTGGCTGGAGCCGGGTAGCGCAGACTTGCTCTTTAAGTCGGCTCTTCGGTTTTCCGAAGGAACAACGATTTGATGCGCCGCCACACGTTGACTACCACGGCCTCGGTGTCCATCTCCATCTCATAGGAGGCAATGAGCGGGATAATCGGTAGGGACACTTTTAGCTTGGCTGCAGCCGCTTTGCCCGTGGTGGTGGGTGGGCCCGCTGGGTTCACGTCCCCAGAGAATTCATCGGAATGACGCGATTTTGTGTAGGCTGACGCCGTTGATTAAATCACGGCACCGCTCCGTAATCGCGCTCCTCCTCACCGGGTTGGTACGCCTCGCGCCCAGGTGGGCCACCGCACTGCCGCGGGTGCTGTGCGAAAAGTCTAGCCCGCAAGCGGGCGGCGTCGTCTAGCCCACGACGAAAAGCCGTGGGAAGGAAGTCGCATCTACAGATTTATCGCCCGACGCTAATCACTTCAGCGACTCCGCAATCTCCTTCTTATATTCTCGCGCTTTCTCTACGACTCTCGCCTCATCCACCGTCAGCACCTTGCCGTCTGCCAGCACCGTCCTTCCGTCGATCACCACTGTCTTCACTTCGCTTGCCTTCAGCGCATAAACGGTCTGCGAATAGACGTCATACATCGGCACGGCGTTCGGCACGTCCAGGCTCAACACCACCACGTCCGCCTTCTTGCCCGGCTCGAGCGACCCGATTTCCTTCTCCATGTGCAAGGCCCGCGCACCCTCGATCGTCGCCATCTCGAGCGCGTCCTTTGCTCCCAGCGCTTGCGGATCCATCTTAGCTACCTTCTGTAGCTTGGCCGCCAGGTCCATCTCTTCCATCATATTCAAATCATTGTTGCTTCCCGCCGGGCCATCCGTTCCGAGGCCCACACGCACGCCGGCCGCGCGCTCTTCCACCACCGGCGCCACACCGCTCGCCAGCATCATGTTGCTCGAGGGATTGTGCACGCAGCCTACCTGCCGTCCCGCCAGAATCTTCCGGTCTGTCTCATCGACCCACACGCAATGTGCCGCCAGCACGTCCGGTCCGAGCAATCCGATCCGGTCGAGGTATTGCACGGGTGTGGCCCCGTTCTTTTCGCGGCTCTCTACAAGCTCTTTCTTTGTCTCCGCCACGTGGATGAGAATCGGCGCGTTGTATTTCCGCGCCAGGGTCGCCGCGTCCTTCAAGGTTTTCTTCGAGCAGGTGTAGATGGAATGGGGCGCCACCGCTGCATGAATCAGCGGGTCACCCTTCCACCTCTTCAGAAAGTTTTCCGTGTACGCGAGCATCTGCGCTTCACTTTTGTTGTCCGGCGCAGGAAAATCGATAAACGTTTCTCCCAGCACGCCGCGCATTCCCGCAGCCTTTGTTTCGTCTGCCACCGCGTCCTCGAAGTAATACATATCCGCGAATGTGGTGGTGCCGCTGCGAATCATCTCCGCCGCCCCGAGTCGCGTCCCCCAGCGCACAAAACTTTCGTTCACGTTCTTTGCTTCGGCTGGAAAGATGTATTTCTGCAGCCACACGTCCAGAGAGACATCGTCCTTCAATCCGCGCAGTAGCGTCATCGGCACATGCGTATGCCCGTTAATCAATCCCGGCAGCACAAGCTTCCCCCGAGCATCGATCTCCTGCCGGGCCACGTATTTCGCTTCAATCTCCGCGCGCGGCCCAACCATTACAATCGTCTGGTGGTTCACCGCAATCGCGCCATCCTCAATCACTCGCCGCTGGCCGTCCATCGTCACGATCGTCCCGCCG
>DATJKY010000806.1:0-3224 GCA_035490955.1 Terriglobia bacterium
GTCCCAGGAGCGTCCCCACCGCCAGGTGGAAGAGAAGCAGAAACGGATTGAGTTCTTGGAGAAGAAGGTGCAGACCAAGGATGAAGTCCTGGCCGAGCTGATGGCGGAGCACATCGCGTTAAAAAAAAGTCTTGGGGAACTCTAACCGACCGATGGACCGCGCCTGACGTGCGGGACCAAGTGGTGGATTTTGTCCGCCGCTGGTCGGAGAAGACGGAGATTAGGATGGGACGATTTATCCCGTGGCTGGGGGTGACAGCCAGCAAGTTCTATGACTGGCGGCAGCGCTACGGTTGCGTCAACGAGCACAACTGTTGGATTCCCCGCGATTTCTGGTTGGAGCCTTGGGAGAAGGAAGCGATCATCGATTTTCACTGGAAGAATCCGTTGGAAGGTTACCGACGGCTGACGTTCATAATGCTGGATCGGGATGTGGTGGCGGTTAGTCCGAGCAGTGTCTGGCGGGTACTCAGGTCGGCTGGATTGCTATCGCACTGGTCTCGGCGGGCCTCACGCAAGGGAACGGGATTTGAGCAGCCGCTGCAACCGCATCAGCATTGGCATATTGATGTTGTCTAGGTCAACCTGTGCGGAACGTTCTATTACCTGGGCAGCGTGTTGGACGGATTCAGTCGTTCGATCGTGCACTGGGACTTACGCGAATCGATGAAGGAAGCCGACATCGAACGGATTGTGGAACGCGCCAAGGAGAAGTATCCCGAAGCCAAACCACGGATCATTTCCGACAACGGGCCGCAGTTTATGGCGCGCGACTTCAAGGAGTTTATTCGCATCTCGGGGATGACCCATGTGCGCACCTCGCCCTTTTATCCGCAGTCGAATGGCAAGATCGAACGCTGGCACAAGTCGGTTAAGCACGAATGTATCCGACCGCTCACACCGCTGACCGTGGACGAGGCACGGCGCCTGCTACAAAGCTATGTCGAGCACTACAACACGATGCGCCTGCACAGTGCCCTCGGCTATGTAACGCCACAGGACATATTGCTGGGTCGGCAGGCTGCGATCCACGCGGAACGGGACCGCAAACTGGAACAGGCGCGCCGCCTTCGCCAACTTCGCCGGCAGCAGGGGCAGCAGGGCAAGAGGTTGGCGGCTCTCGCAACTGCGACTACAATGCCCTTGCCAGAGGAAACAGAGGCCGGCACTGCAGGGATGCAACCATGCTGAGGGATACTCTGGCGGGGCTCATCGAGCCGATGTTGGCGAGCGCGGGAGCTTGCCCCTCTCGCACTCGCTGCCACCTCAGCAAGCCAGAGCATCGGACGATAGACCCCCGATGCCTTGAAAATCCCCGCCCCGAAGGGGCGGAACCTACACTAACGGGGAACGTAGCTTCTCCATTTCACGCTGAGCCAAGACACCTTGACGATATCGGCGAAGCCGACAACACCATAGTTGTCTTCACTACCGACAACGGCGCCGAAGTGTTCACCTGGCCCGACGGCGGTATGACACCGTTCAAGGGCACCAAAGGCACGTCTTGTAAGTCCGGTCGCCCAGTTAGCGCCTTTCAGAAGCTGATCGGTAATGTCGGAGTTCCCGGCGGCTGCCAGCAGGGTGGGCAACCAATCGAGAGCAGACATGATACCGTTCGAAACCGAGCCGGGCTTGACGTGTCCGGGCCAACGGATGACGGCGAGTGCGCGGAAGCCGCCTTACTCTAGTCCGTATCTTGCTTTGAAAGGGCACGGCTTCAGCCGGGCCGTGAGCAATTAAGGAATTCGGGCTTTAACTCCCGAGGGAATTCGGTCTCCAACTTCCACGAAGGCGCTTTAGCCTCTTGAGGCTTATGTCTGAGAATTTATCTCTCAGAATTTCACGCGGCAAGCAGATCGACGACTCGTTGAATGGCGGCGTCAGCTTTGTTGAAAGCGGCTTGGAGGTGGGTGGAGGGTATGTGGAGTTGAGTGGGTGTGCGGTTGAAGAGACTGTTGGCCAGAGGGCCACAGACACGCTGGTGAAAGAGGACGAACATCAGGGCAACCCGGATGCCTTTGTCGGTGAGGCGATAGGCATAGTGCTGGCCTTCGCGTTGCAATAGGGCGTGGGCTTTGAGCTTGCGGAGATCATAGCGGAGCTGGGTAAGAGTATAGCGGTCGGCAGTGAGCTGAAAGGTGAAGAGGATGGCTTGATGGATTTGCCGGGAGCGCCAGCCCCCGAGTTGGGTACCGCGGTGCAGCAGGACTTCCATCAGACGAAGCATGCGGGTGTCGTGGATCTTGATGCCGGGGATTTTGCTGTTCCCTGCAGGGATAGGAAGAGCCAAGCGCTGGAACAGGGGGAAGTCGACGTGGACATCGAGAGCTTGGGCCTCGAAGGCAGCGAAACGATCGGTAGCGGCAGCCAGGGTCTGACGCACGGTCTGTAAGTTGTCTAACGATTTCTTTAGCCCGAAGTCTTTCAAGTTGTTGCTGAGCACCTCCAGGCGCAAGAAGGTGGAGAACTTCTCGTACATGCGCAACACGGCATTTTTGCCGCAGGCGCGGAACACGTGATGGCCGTGTTCCATCTTTTCCAAGACGGTGGCCAGTTTGCCACGCAGCCGCTTGTGGAGGCGAAAGCCGAACATTTGGGAGAGCTTGTCGGCCGAGAGGCGGAACAGTCCCAGGTCGCAGGAACGCTCGAAGAGTTTATGGATGGGGAAGTTCCTGCGAAAGACGAAGTTGCGACAGTATTCCACCGGTTGCAGGGAGTAGTGGCGGCTGAGATTGATGGCGGCACGGTCTTTCTGGGAGAACCTCGGCCCTACCCCCCAGGTCCAGTGATCGAGTTGCTGGCGAATGATCTGCGGGCTGAGACGGTCGGCCGCGGCCTGTAAGGCTTTGGGATCGGCTGCCCAGAGAAAGGCGTTGTCATCTTTGCGAAAGGGGACGCCGGCGCGCTCCAGTTCGCGTTGCATAAAGGAGTGGCCGTTGAGGTAGTAGGTGATGGAGAACGGCAGGAAGGAGCCGACGCACAAGGCGATGGGTCCCAGCACCTCATCGCGGATATCGAAGTAATAGTGGGTATAACGGGAACGCTGCCGGGCGAGGATGCGGTAATGGGGATCGTCGACGGGAAATCGGGGAACCGCGGAGCGAAAGGAAGGCCCCAGTTCCATGCTCTTGAGGATGAAGTAGACGCCGAACTGCTGGCGGCGCTCCATGCGTCGCAGCTGGGGGCGGACATAGTCTTCCTTGCGGACGCCTTTCTCGGCCCAC
>DATJKY010000807.1:0-4146 GCA_035490955.1 Terriglobia bacterium
AATTACGAGGCCGCGATGAAGCTGGCGCTCGAGAGAGTCGGCTACGAGGCTCTACGCAAAGAGCAGGAAGAAAAGCGCAAGAGCGGCGAGTTGATGGGAATCGGTATCTCGAGTTTCACGGAGATTGTAGGCGCCGGGCCCGCGCATTCCTTCGATATTGCTGGTCTCAAGATGTTCGATAGTTGTGAGATCCGAGTTCATCCCACCGGCAAGGCGATGGCCCGCATGGGCACGAAGGCGCAGGGACAGGGGCACGAGACAACGTTCGCCCAGATTGTGGCGCAGGAACTGGGAATTCCGTTCGCCGACGTCACGGTAGAGGAGGGCGACACGGATACCGCGCCTTACGGCCTCGGTACTTACGCCAGTCGCAGCACCCCGGTGGCCGGGGCCGCCACGGCCATGGCCTCACGCAAGATCCGCGACAAGGCAAAGAAGATTGCTGCCCACCTGCTCGAAGTGGGCGAAGAAGACCTCGAATGGGAGCCGGGAAAGTTCTACGTTAAAGGCGCCCCGAGCAAGGCCAAGACGATCCAGGAGATTGCCTTCGCCGCCTACACGAACCTTCCGCCCGGTATGGAAGCGGGCCTCGAAGCGGTGCACTACTATGATCCGCCCAACTTGACGTTCCCGTTCGGCACTTACATCTGTGTGGTCGATATCGACAAGGGGACGGGCGAGGTGAAGGTCCGGCGCTTTGTGGCCGTGGATGACTGCGGCAACATCATTAATCCCATGATTGTCGAGGGCCAGATTCACGGCGGCCTGACGGAAGGCCTGGCGATCGCCTTTATGCAAGAAATAAGCTACGACGAGAGCGGCAACGTCCAGGGAGGAACTTTCATGGACTATCTCGTACCAACCGCCGTGGAGACACCCACCTGGGAAACCGACAAAACCTGCACGCCATCGCCTCACCACCCGATCGGGGCCAAGGGAGTGGGAGAATCGCCGAACGTGGGCTCTCCTGCCGCGTTTGTCAATGCCGTGGTTGACGCTCTGTCGCATTTGGGAGTGCGGCACATCGACATGCCCGTTGCGCCTTGGAAGGTCTGGAAGATTCTGAAAGACAAGGGAGCGGTAGAATAAACAACTCATGGGAATGAAGATCGAAAAGGCGTTTCAGGTGAAGGAGCCCGTCGACACGGTCTGGAAGTTCCTCAGCGACCCGAGGAAAGTCGCCGCTTGCGTACCTGGAGCTGAGATCACGGAGGCGCTGGATAGCCACACCTACAAGGGTTCGATTAAAGTGCAAGTCGGTCCGAGCGTCACCGACTACAAGGGCGAGCTGCGCATTGAGCGTCTCGACGATCAAACCCATGAGATCGAACTGGTGGGTAAGGGCCAGGATGTAAGGGGTAAGGGGAGCGCGTCCATGAAAATGAGCGGCAAGATTCGCGCCCTTCCGGATGGAAGGAGTGAAGTCATCGGCGTTTCTGAAGTCAACGTGGTCGGCATTCTAGCCCAGCTCGGCGCGCGCGTGATCAATGAGGTTTCGAACAAAGTCTTTGAGGAGTTCACAGCCAACTTCCAGCGACAGCTCCAACAGGAACACGCTGCTCGGCTCAAGCCATCGGGGCTGGGAGCAGCACCACAGGTAGCCGCAGCCATGCCCCAGCCGGGGCAGGGAACGCCGGTCGGACCCAAGCCGATAAAGGCTATTCCGCTGGTTTTCTCGGCTCTGTGGGCGGGCATCGTTGGTTTCTTTCGGCGCCTTTTCGGAAATTCGGCGACGTAACCGGAACCTCATGTCGCCAGGATGCCGATCTGTAGGGGTACGGCTTGCCGTACCCTGTTTTTCGGTTCAGCGGGGGGTCCCGGGAGGAGAGGGTACGGCAAGCCGTACCCCTACAACCGCCACTCCAAATTCCTCACTAACACCCATGCTGTCATCGAGTCCGGGCACAAAAGTTGCCGATATCGCTGCTGTCGCTCGCGGCTTCCAACGATTCGGATACGTAACGGATCGAGCGCTGGCCACGGCGGTTTATCTGCTCGTCACACTTGGGAAGCCTCTGCTCATCGAAGGACATGCCGGCGTCGGGAAAACAGAGGTGGCCAAGGTACTGGCCCTGTTGCTCGAGACGGACCTGATCCGGCTCCAGTGCTACGAAGGCCTGGACGTCAACTCGGCCGTGTATGAGTGGAATTATCAGAAGCAACTACTGGCCATCAAGATTCAGGAAGGGAGCGACAGAACGCTGGAGGAGAAGGAAAAGCACATCTTCGGCGCGGAGTTCCTTCTGAAGCGCCCTCTTCTGCAATCGATCGTGTGCGAAGGGGCGTCGCCGGTCTTGCTTGTGGACGAGATCGATCGCGCGGATGAAGCCTTTGAGGCTTTTCTGCTCGAGCTTCTGTCCGAGTTCCAGATCAGCATTCCCGAAGTGGGGACGATCAAGGCCAAGCATCCCCCCTACGTTGTTCTGACCTCGAATAGTACTCGAGAGCTGAGCGATGCCCTGAAGAGAAGATGCCTTTATCACTGGATTGACTACCCGAGCCTGGAGAAGGAAATTGAGATTATTCGCGCCAGGCTGCCCGGCATCGAAGAGGAACTCAGCGTGAAAGTGGTACGCTTCGTTCACTCGGTCAGGCAACTGAAACTGGCCAAACCTCCCGGGGTCGCAGAGACGCTGGACCTTTCCAGAGCACTCGTATCCCTGCAGAAAAGGAAATTGGACCGGGAGGCTGCCGAGGAAACGCTGGGATGCATTGTGAAATCCGCCGACGATCTCACCAAGGTCAGGGCCGAGGGGATGGATAAGCTTCTCGCGGGGATCGACTAGACTAGTGCGTTCAAAAATTGAATTGACTTATACAACCGTGTCGGTCGCAAGTTCCATTCCTGGTGTGTATCAGGCATGGCTTTAAAGCCATGCTCGGCACGGCTGCAAGCCGTGCCCTGATACACGGCTGCCGCCAATGCGCACTGCTTGCGTCCCCATGTTTAGCTCACAGGGTGGGAGGGCCGAAAGGTTAATCGTTTTGTGAACTTTTTCGTGGCCTGGTCGGACCAGATGCTCCTTGACCGGGCGCGAGCCCTAATTATATCTTGGAGAACGAAGCTACTATCAGGGGGATAGTGCGTCGTATGGTGCGCTGGCTGCCGATTCTCTTCTTCTGTTGTGCTTCACTGGCGCTGGGGCAGCAAATCGGCTCAGTGGGTGACTGGCCAGACTGGCGCGGTCCGGATCGGGATGGCGTGTCCCGCGAGAAGAACCTGCCCGAGAAATGGTCGCTCGGCGGGCAGAACCTGGCCTGGAAGGCGCCCTATGGGGGGCGCTCCACTCCGGTCGTGCTGGGCGATCACCTTTACCTGCAAAATACAGCCGGTAAGGGTGAGACCGAGCAAGAGCGGATCATGTGCTTCAACGCCGATACTGGCAAGCTGCTCTGGGAGTACAAGTTCAATTTGTTTCAGAGTGACGTGCCACCGCATCGCGTGGGCTGGGCGTCGCCGGCGGCAGATCCCGAGACCGGAAAGGTCTATGTATTCGGCGTCAACAACCTGTTGACAGCGCTGACCAACGACGGCAAGAAGCTGTGGGAGCGCTCGATCACGGAAGAATTCTCTCCGTTCACCACGCACGGTGGCCGCACGGTCTCGCCCATCATCGACGGCGATCTGGTTATTGTCAGCACACCCACCTCGACCTGGGGCTCGCAGGCAAACCGCGCGCAGCGCTTCATCGCCCTGGACAAGCGGAACGGCGATATCGTCTGGGTGAGCACTCCGGGCGGGCGTCCGTATGATACCAGCTACGCCCCAATGAACATCGTCACCGTTAACGGCATGCGGTTGCTGGTAACCGGGGGAGCGGACGGCGCGGCCCTGGCGATGAAGCCGGAGACCGGCGAGCCGGTTTGGAGCCTGGTGCTTGCCAAGCGCGGCCTCAACACCGGTATCGTTATGCACGGCAACTATGCCATCGTGTCCCACAGCGAAGAAAACCTGGATAGCAACGAAATGGGGATGATCGCGTCCTTCGACGCCACCGGCAAGGGGAAACTGGGCAAGGAGAGCATCAAGTGGGCCGACAAGGGATTCCTGGGTGGGTTCTCCTCACCGGTCATCGATCAAGACCGCATCTACCAGGCCGATAACAGTTCGAATCTGTTTGCCTTCGACGTGGAGACGGGGCACGA
>DATJKY010000808.1:0-9950 GCA_035490955.1 Terriglobia bacterium
GGCCGGTTCGCCTGTAGTCATTTCGTAAAGCACTGCGCCCAGGCTGAAAATGTCTGTCCTGGGGTCTAGTTTTTGGACGCGCGCCTGCTCGGGCGACATGTATCGTGGCGTGCCGATCAGAGCGCCAGCTCAGCTCGCGTCCGCGGCGGATTCCCGTCCCGCCCCATTAACGCGCGCTAATCCGAAATCGACTACCTTCACCAGGCCATCCGGACGCACCATAATGTTCTCCGGCTTGATGTCGCGATGGACAATCCCCGCTTGATGCGCGGCCTCGAGCCCCCGTGCGCACTGGAGGGCAATCCCAAGCACCTCCTGTAATTCCATCCTTCCGGCGGCGAGCCGCTCGCGCAGCGTCACTCCTTGGATGAGCTCCGCGGCTATGAACCAGGTGTCGCCGATCTGTCCGATATCGTAGATCGTGATGATGTTCGGATGATTGAGCGCAGACGCCGCTTTGGCCTCGCGCCGGAACCGCGCCATCCGCCCGCTACTTCGTGTGAACCGTGCAGGGAGGACTTTCAGAGCCACTTGACGGTCGAGTCGGGTGTCGCGGGCGAGATAAACCTCTCCCATCGCGCCGGCGCCGATTGCCGAAAGAATGTCGTCATGACCGAGGGTCTGCCCCACCAAGGACTGCTCGGGAACCAGCTCGGCGATGTGACCCTGTGAGTGCGATGCTGAAAGAACGCTTCCGGCCTGCTCCCTAGCCTCCAGCAGGGATTCCACCTCGCGCCGCATGTCGCAATCGCCCGAACACAGTTCGTCCAGCAGCGCGGCACGGCCCGCCCGCGGGGACGCGAGCGCGCTGTGGTAGACTTCTTCGATCCGCTTCCAGCGCTCCGCGTTCATGGTCCTGCCAGAAACGCTCGCCATTTTATCAAAAAAAGGCCTTCAAGGCTTTCCCTTGCGGTGGCAAGTTTCAGCGGATTTTGTTGCTTTAACCATTAGGAGGCTTTGAGAAGAGCTATGAAAAATCACAGGTTCAAGGGCGTTGTGTCTGTTTTCCTATCGCTCGTTGCGATTGCGGCGTGCGCAGGACTCGCAGGGGCAAAATTAGTACGGGCAGCAAAGGCGACATGAGTGAGGCAGTGGCGAAACTTGAGAAGGTATCCGCTCAGCTGCCAGCGAGATCAGTAAAAATCTTCGCCGCGCGCGAAGGTGTTACTAAACTAGTGATACAAAGGCTGCGGGAAGCTTCTTCTGCAAAGTCATTGGCCATGGGCGGCAAGCCAAGATTCGGCCTCCTTGACCTGTGGCAAGTCCTCATCGGCGTGTTGCCATTCCGCCAGAAAATCCTTGTAGGCTTCAACCGCTTTTGGCGTGTCGCCGGCCAGCGCGTAGGACTGAGCAATACCGTACAGAGCGTGACCACTCTTGGGCCGCTGGCTCAAAGCTTGGGCAAAAGCGTCACGAGCCTTTTCCCACTGGTGCGTTTTCAGGTAGGCGTTGCCGAGACTTTCCTCTTCCGGCCGATAGTACTGAGGCGGTTCGGAGTAGCCAAGGTCCTTCTCTTTTTCGATAGACGCTTGGATTAGTTTGAGGGCTTCTTCCCACTCTCCCTGAACACTCTTGGTGTTGCCGCGCAGATCGAGAGACATCGTGCCCAGGATGTTCAGTACTTGCGAGGGATCTTCCTCGTCTGGCTTCTGATCGTCATCCTTGTCCGTCTCCTTTTCTTTTTCTCTTGGCTTGGACGCTGAGAGCCGCCAGAGCAAGGCATCGAGGGCCTCGGCCTGCTTTGAGGCTTCCGTCGCATCGCCGCGTTCTACAGCGGCCATACCCTTGGCGTAGAAGCCGATGCCCTCGACGTAGGCCTTGGCGGCGGGACCGGCCGAAACCCTTTCTGTTCCGAGCTCGATGGCCTCACCCTCGACTGACTGCCAATCGCCGAAGCGGATGCGCAGGCGCACCACACTCCCTCCGGCCCACGTTACGAAACGGGCGGAAGGCATGCCCGTCGGTGCGGGCATGCCTCTCAGCTTCTGCGCCCACTTGAGACCCTCCTGGTAACGTCCGCTTTCCGCGCAGGCTGCGATCAAATAAGCGAGATTGTGAGCATAGTTCCAGTCCTCTTCTGGCCGGATGTGTTGACTAGCCATATAGGCTTCGTCAACCCGCACGGCTTCCACGAAGGACGCGCGCGCCCTTTCGTAGTCTCCGACCCGCCAATAGATATGGCCCGGCATGTGGACCATATGTCCGGAGTTGGGCGCAAGGCGTCCGAGTGCATCCGCGCTCTTCAGCGCCGCTTCGGGCCTCGAACTAGCCTCCATCGCGTGGATCCAGTAGTGATTGGCGGCGGCATTGTCGGGGTGCCCAGCCAGCACATTGCGCAGGATCGCCTGGGCGTAGAGTTCCCCCTCGCGTGGATGTCCATCGGTCTCATAGCCGCCCATCACTCCCAGAGCCAGGAACGTTTGCGCATTCAAATCGTCAGGGTAGCGATCGATCAAAGCTTCCATCTCCCGCTGGTAAGCGGCCCGCTCCTTAGGATCGTCAGGTTTATCCTGGTGCTCGGCCGCCCGGATGTAAAACTGCTCGTGCTCTGAGGCTTTGGCGGCGAGCGACTTGGCTTTATCCAGCGCAGCCCTTTTTTCCTCCTTCATGGGGCTGAATCTCCCGTCGAATCCCAAGGCCTCAAATTCTCCCCAGTAAGCCATGGCCGCTGAAGTGTCAAGGCGCGCAGCTTCCTTAAACGCTCGGTAGGCCTCAAAGTCCCAGAAGCAGTGCAGGAGCTTGAGTCCTTGATTGAAATAGGATTGGGCTTGCTCCGAAGCAGTGGTGATCTTCAGGCTGGCCTCTCCAATGCCCTCCATCAAGGGCGGCGGGGGAAGCTCTCTGAACTTGGTCTCAGGCCGGTTATGGAGATGACTGGTGACAGCGGTTTGAGCCACGGCGTTCGCGCAAGCCAAGATCACTAGCCCGGACAAAAGAGTTCGCATTGGAAGACCGCCCTCCCTTGGCTGGGGCAAGCCCCGGCCCTACATAAGGTTTTACCTACCCTTGACCGTCATCGTCAACAGACTCTCGGCCCAACAGAACACCCAGAGTGTTGTATGCTAGGTGGACCTGTTTATCCTCAAATGCTTTGTGGCCGGCGGGCTGCCGTTGTGTGGGGACGACTGGAGCAGGTAAGGAGGAGCATGATCCGGCAAGAGTCGCGATGGTGGCAATTGCTGCGGCTGGTAAAGGGAGCAGTGACGGGCCTGGGCGTGCTCGTCCTGATTGTTACAGTCACGCCCATCGACCGCTGGTGGGCGAGAAAGCTGGCCGGAGAAGGATATTACGTCGATGGTGATATACTCATCGTTTTGAGCGGAGCTAGTTTTGAGGACGGCGGGATGGGGTGGAATTCTTATTTGCGCGCCCGATACGCCAGTCAGGGCTACCGGGCAGGCGCGTTCAAGCAGGTGATCGTCAGCGGGGGAAGGCCGCCGCAGTCCAAGGCTGCGACGGCAATAAGCATGGGAGAGTATCTGCGCTGCCTAGGAGTACCGCCTGAAGCTATTCAACTCGAAACCGCCTCAAACAGCACCCGGGAAAACGCTCTTTACTTAGCCCAACTACTAAAGACACTCCCGGGACGGAAGGTGTTGCTCACGAGTGACTACCACATGTTCCGCGCCTATCGAGCATTTACCAAAGCAGGAGTGGGCGTCCTGCCGCAGCCAATTCCCGACGTGGCGAAGCGAGCGGGCGGGTGGGTGGGACGCTGGCCCGCCTTCGTCGACTTAGTGATGGAGAGCGGCAAGATCGCCTATTATTGGCTGCGGGGATGGATCTAAGCGTGGAGACTCAGATCCCAAGGCTTTTCGCCGCTGGTATGCTGGCAGTGTCCCTGGGGGCGGTGGATGCCATCTGCCAACGAAGCGTGGGCGGTCAGCATGTGGCGACGGCCGTGGCGGATGCGACTTCAACCACAGCGCCGCAGTTCACCTCACAGGAGTTTCTCGGCTATGTGAAGTACCTCGCCAGTGACGAGCTCAAGGGCCGGGGCGACGGCACGCCCGAACTGGATCAAGCGGCTGACTACATCGCCCAGCACTTTAGCCAGTTTGGCTTGAAGCCTGCCGGTGACGGCGGAACCTACCTGCAGCACTTCCTGATGACCATTGGAGCCGAACTCGGGCCCAAGAACTCCCTCACCTTCGGAACCGGCAACGCATTCATCGTGAAGCAGGACTTCGTCCCCTTCAGCTTCTCCGAAAACCTCACGCTACAAGCGCCGCTAGTGTTTGTGGGTTATGGCATTACCGCGCCGGAGTATCACTACGACGATTACAAGGCAATCGACGTGAAAGGCAAGACCGTGCTGGTGTTGCGCCATGAACCGCAGGAAGACGATGCGAAGAGCGTTTTCGCGGGCAAGCAATTCACCACCCACGCGGGAATCGTCAACAAGGCCATTAATGCGCGAAACCACGGCGCCGTGGCTATGATTCTGGTGAACGACACGGGAAATCATGGTGGAGCTGACGAGCTGATACGCTTTCACGAACTTGCCGGACCGGAGAACATGAAGATTGCCGTCTTACAAGTAAAGGCAGCCATCGTTGACCAATGGCTGAAGCCTTCGGGCCACGCTCTCGACGAACTGTGTCGGGCGATTGATAAAGACCTTTCGAACCATTCCTTTGCGCTCGATCCCTCGCGGCAACTTTCACTGACTGTGGACGTGGATCGGGCCCAGAAGCAGGTCGCGAACGTCATTGGGGTCCTCTCCGGCCAGAACCCCGAGGTCTCCCAGCAGTGTATCGTGGTTGGCGCTCACTACGACCACCTGGGTCTCGGCGGCCAAGAATCGTTGGCCCCGAGCCTTGCGGGCCAAATCCATCACGGAGCCGACGACAACGCTTCAGGCACCGCCGGTCTGCTGGAACTGGCAGACGGTCTGGCCCGCTCGGGCTGGAAGCCGGCGCACACCATCGTCTTCGCCAGCTTCGCCGGCGAGGAGTTTGGCCTGCTGGGTTCGAGCTACTACACGGCGCACCCGGTCTGCCCTATGAACCAATCCATCGCCATGCTCAATATGGATATGATTGGGCGCGTGTCCCACAATCGCCTCTACGTAGGTGGGTTGGGCACTTCGCCGGAATTTCCCAAGCTGTTGGAAGATGCCAATCGTACGAATTCGAAGGGGGCCTTTGACTTGAGCACGTCTTCGTCCGGCTATGGAGCGAGCGACCACACGTCTTTCACTGTCCGCGAGGTGCCGGTGTTCTTCTTCTTCTCGGGCCTGCACTCCGACTATCACAAGCCGTCAGATACCTGGGACAAGATTGATGCGCCGGACGGCGCTCGCGTGGTTAGCCTGGTGGCGAAAGTGACTGAATCGCTCGATCAGCTTAAGGAGAAACCGCAGTACGTGCGCGTGGCCCAGCCGTCGACGCCGGCTGGGGGGGGGCCGGGCGGCTACGGACCGTACTTCGGATCTATCCCGGATTTCAGCCAGGAGCACGGTGGAGTGAAGTTCGCCGACGTACACGACGGAAGTCCCGCCGGCAAGGCCGGGTTCAAGGGGGGCGACGTGCTAGTGGAATTCGACGGCAAGAAGATTGATAACCTCTACGACTTCACTTATGCCCTTCGCGCCCATAAGCCCGGGGACAAGGTGACGGTCACTGTCATGCGCGACGGGGAGAAAGTCACCCGCCAAGTCACGCTGGAGGTGCGGAAGTAGAGGGAAAGCCCCAGCGGCGCTCGCGAGGCCCTGTAGCACCGCCACCTTTGAGCTAATGGGCACTTTTACGGGCAGCGAAATTCTCAGCACCGCGCTCCTTCCTGGTTGGGAGTTTGCTGCCAGCGATTTGTTTTCTGAATAGCTAAGTTGGAATTGTCATCGCAGGCCATCGCTGCCCCTATTTCGAAATAGGCCTCGCAACCACGAATGTAGGGCCGGGGCTTGCCCCGGCCTGAGGCCGACCCAAGGGTCGCCCCTACATTTTCAGTCCCAGGCCAAGTGAAAACGGGAAGACCTCCTTCGTTTGGGTTTGATCTGACGGGCCTACTCCTGGCTCTGCTCTTGCCGGCCTGCGGCAAGGCGCAGACAAGTCCTGGGACACAGCCCTTGAAGTTTCTCGTCTCCGTCGAGCAGCAAGCGATCACAGCACCTTTTCCGATGCGGCTTACCCTGCATCTGCACAACTCCGGGCAAGTCCCTGTTTGGCTCTACCGGCACGCTCAAGATCCGGACACCCTCCGCCAGATGGTGGCGATGCCCATGAGCGCGGAGGAGGAGCAAAAGACCAATCGCACCACCGGCGGCTCGACGCTGGTAGTCCGTCTGGACCCGGCCACTGGTGCCTTAACGCAGCAGCCTGGAGCCGCACCAACCGTAGTACCTGCCGAGACCAAGGTTCTGACGAACGTCGGTCTTCCTCACCCCAGCCTGGTGAAGCTCCGTCCCGGCGAAGATTACGAAGAGAAAGCTGTCATCAGGATATCTCCTGCCCAGAAGCGGGCGGAAAGCAGGGACGAACTGCTGTGGGGACGTTACCGGCTGACGGGGATCTACGGGGCGACGTACTCCAACGGGGGCGAGGTGTCGCCAGACCTCGGCGTCACGCTTTGGCAGGGTGAAGTCACAAGCAATACCATCGAGCTTGAGCTTTCGCCGCCCCTTGCCTTGTCGCAGGGTTCGGTGGCGGGTACGGTGAGAGGCTCACAGAACCAGCCGGCCGGAGGCGCGCTGGTCTCGCTAAGCGACCGGCAAGAGCGGCTAGTGGACCAGGCACTGACGGACCTGGAGGGTCGATTTGCATTTGACCACCTCCCCCTCGGTCTCTACTGGATTACGGTTCGTAGGCCGGAGGTGACCGTGGAGACCACAACCTTTCGTCACGTTGAGTTGACTTCAGTCGCGCCTGCAGGCGCGATGGACCTCCTTTTGTTGCCCCCGGAAAGCTACGAACCCAGACAGGTGCTGCACAAGCCGGTTCTCTTGCGGGTGGTGAACGGTGCCGGCCAGCCGGCAGCAGGTGTCACTCTGGAGAGTACGTGGTCCAGCGGCACCGTGCTGGACAATGTGAAGGGCGAGACATCCGAAGACGGCACGCTGGCGTTGAACCTTGTCCCCGGTCGCAATTACGTCACGCTAAGAAAGCGAGGTTGCCCCGCGCAGGAACAGCGATTGGACGTCAGGCCCGGTACCGGGATCGACGACTTTAAGCTGAGGCTAGACTGTAAGTGAAGGCGGAATTCAGGAGTCAGGAGCCAGAAGTCAGAGTCAAGAATACAGAATCTAGACTCCGAAATGCCAACGGCATGAATCCAAAGATCGCAATCCAAAACCTCCAACTCGTGTTTTTTGCGTGTCTCCTCATTTTCGTCGCAGGAGTGCGCATAACCGGGCTTCCCGTGCAGGAGAAGGCCTCTTCCTCAGGCCTGTCAGGCGCCGGCCCCGTGGTGCACGGGAGTGCCGATGATCCGTTGCGGGACCCGCGGGAAGTTCACTTGCGCCACGTGCGGCAACTGACGTTCGGTGGTCAGAACGCCGAGGCTTACTTTAGCCCCGACGGCAGGCGCCTGATCTTTCAGTCCACGCGCCCGCCCTACACCTGCGACCAGATCTTCCTCATGAACGCCGACGGCTCGGACGTTCACTTGGTCTCCACTGGGAAAGGCAAGACCACGTGCGGGTACTTCTATCCGGACGGCGAGCACGTCCTGTACTCCTCCACTCACCTCGCCGGCCCGGAATGCCCGCCGCGCCCCGATTATTCCAAGGGTTATGTGTGGGGCGTTTATCCTTCCTTCCAGATATTCTATTCCACCGCGCGGGGCAAGATCCTCAAGCAGCTCACTCAGGGCCCCGGGTACAACGCCGAGGCAACGCTTTCCTACGATGGCAAGAGGATCATCTTCACCTCGACGCGCGACGGCGACCTGGACATTTACACCATGGACCCAGACGGCTATGGGGTGAAACGCCTGACTCAAGACCTCGGTTACGACGGCGGCCCCTTTTTCTCGCCCGACGGCCAATGGATTGTGTACAGAGCGCATCACCCCACTAGCCAGGACGAAATCGCGCGTTACAAGGCTCTCCTGGCTGAAGGCCTGGTCGAGCCCCTGCAGATGGACCTGTTCGTGATGCGCGCCGACGGCTCAGAGCGCAAGAAGATCACCCAACTGGGGGGCGCCAGCTTCGCGCCCTCGTTCTTCCCCGATAGCCGGCGAATTATCTTCGCCTCCAACTACGAAAATCCGCATACGAGCCAGTTCGAGCTTTACGCCATCGACCGCGACGGCAACCACTTGGAACGCATCACCCAAGTGGGTGGGTTCCAGGCTTTTCCGATGTTTTCGCCCGACGGCAAGAGGTTGGTGTTCGCCTCGAACCGTAACTCGACACAGCCCCACGAGATCAACATCTTCATCGCCGACTGGGTGCCCTGAAATCCAATGCCTTTTGAGAAGATTGAAAAGCTCACCGACCGCCAGATCAACGATTTGCACCGCATGTACCAGAAGGAATGGTGGACGAAGGGGCGTGGGCTGGAGGACGTCCGACGCATGCTGGAACACACTGACGTGACCCTCGGCTTCTGCGACGCCGAGAGCAAACGCCTGGTCGCCTTCGCCCGCGTGCTGACCGATTACGTCTACAAGGCGCTGGTGCTCGACGTCATCGTGGACGCCGGAAGCCGGGGTCAGGGTTTAGCGCGGGCCTTGATGGATGCGGTCGTCGGCCATCCGTCCTTGGCTTCGGTGGAACACTTCGAACTTTATCGCCGCCCCGAATTGATGCCCCTGTACCGCCAGTGGGGTTTCAGCGATGATCTGGGTGATCTCTGCTTCATGCGCAGAGTTGCGCCATGCGTGCAGCCGAGCCGGGACCAGCCGGCGGGTGACTTGTGAGGTTAAACCATGCCGGGAAAGTTGGAGGGCAAGGTTGCTCTGATTACCGGCGGTAGTTCGGGGATTGGCCGCGCTGCGGCGATGGCCTTTGCGCGAGCGGGAGCCCGGGTGGTGCTCGGCAACCGGCGGGTGCCGGAAGGCGAAGAAACGGTCAAGTCAGTTAAAGATGCTGGCGGGGAAGCTACCCTGGTCAAAACTGACGTGACCAAGGCGGCGGAGGTCGAGGCATTGGTCACCGCGGCCGTCGAGGCTTACGGCCGTCTGGACTGCGCCTTCAACAATGCCGGCACCACTGGCGTCATGGCCCGAACCGCCGAGTGTACGGAGGAAAACTGGGACACCATCATGAACCTCAACCTCAAGGGCGTCTGGTTGTGCATGAAATATGAGATTCTCCAAATGCTGAAGCAGGGAGGCGGGGCCATTGTCAACAACGCCTCGGTAGCTGCAATGGTGGGCCTGCGCGGCGGACCCGCATACAGCGCCTCCAAGGGAGGTGTTATCCAGCTCACGCGCACGGCAGCGCTGGAGTATGCCAAAAAGGGGATTCGCGTAAATGCGGTGTGTCCAGGTTATGTGCTGACGCCCATGACCGAGGGCCACCTGAAGGAAAATCCGGAGTTTGAAGCGCAGATCAAGAAATACCAACCCCTCGGACGTCTGGGCACTGCCGAGGAGGTAGCCGAAGCAGTGGTGTGGCTTTGCTCGGATGCGGCCTCGTTCATTACCGGCCACCCGCTAGTCATCGATGGCGGCTCACTCGCACAGTAGACAAAGCAAACCGTAGGCAGTCGACGGTTAAACATCTACAGTAAACAGCAGACAGGAACAGTAGGCAGGAGATAGCGGGCACTACTTTTGTAGCGCAGGTCGCCGCGGCTCTGCCGCGTGATCCCATCGCCGACGGTCGGAGTCAGTGAGCGCGCGAGAAGTGTTCGTGCACGATAAGCCATTTTCCATTCTGATGCGTCAGCACGTGGCTACCGCGCCCTTTGATGAGGTGTCGCGGGCGGCCCTTGCCCAGTTCCACAATCCAGTGGAAGGTGGCGATGGCCGTGTCACCGAACAACTGGACCTTGGGTTGGGCA
>DATJKY010000809.1:0-3066 GCA_035490955.1 Terriglobia bacterium
GCCTGAAGTTAATATCACAGGCCTCAATATCGCGTTCCACTCCCACTACCGAGCCGCCTGTAGATGCCGCCAGACGACAGTATGTGCCGACATTCGCCCCAATATCCAAAATGGTTCGTGGCCGGGTGCGGCATAAGGCTCGCTCGACGAACGCTTGCTTCTCGGCGCAGGAGCGTTCTTGCCCGAAGCGGCTGACCCGATTGTAGTTACTCCAGGGTGATTCGGAGGGTGTAGCGGCGGCATTTTCAATTGCAGACTCAAGTCGGCGGAAGCAGCGGCTAAGTGCGTCTCGGGCTTTTTCGTCATCGACTTTGTGCTTTAGAACCCGCTCTACTCCGGAGCTCTGAATCCACTTTGCCAGTTGCGCAGGCAAAGTTACGGCCGAGAGCACACTGGGTCGAAAGCGAGACAACCATCCCAGCTGCCGATAGAGCTCGTCCGGCTCGTAGCCGTCTCGCCGGTACGCGGTCAGCGCCAGAGGCCAGCCCAGTAAGCGCTCCGCTATCAGAGGCAGCACGAAGGTGCGCACGAACTGGGCGTAGCCGGGCCAGAGTGGTGAGCCATTCGAACGTCGCACGATGGATCCGAAGTCGACAAAAATAGGAATCGTACCCTGAAACAGCACGTTCGAAGGCGTTGCGTCCTTCAGTATAAAGCCATGCTCGACCAACGTCCGCGCCAACTCCAGAGTCAAACGGCCCGCATCGACCCACATGGAACGCGTCCATTCCCAAGAATAGGAAGGAAAGAATATCCGGGGGTGTTCGAGCAGCGCCCCGCCATCGGGCGTGGGGCTCATTTTGGTCGAAACCAAGGCGCCGAGGGATGTCAGGCGTTCGTAAACGTGAGAAGACAAGAATGCGCGCAGATCGGTTGCTATCTCGGGTCGAACATAGCGCACGACGCGATCACCGACCAGTGTAAGCCGCGAATCGGGATCACGGAACGAGTACGGGCGGGGCGCAAGCGGCTCAATGTGCCGTAGTCCCGATGCAGTGAACACTCACTTCTGCTCCGGAGGAGCTGAGCGTGCAGAGAAACGCAAGATTTTCAAAAGTGAGCGACGGAAATAAATGACGGCTCCCACGGCTAGCGAGAAAACATATTGCACGGCCAGCAGCCCTGTGCCTGGATCGGCGTAGGCGAACAGGCGCGATTCCAACGCGCCCAAGAGTAGGGAGCATGTCAGCACAAAAAACATTGCTTTCGCGATAAGCCCTCTCATAGCGCCTCCGGCTACGAATTCCTCGATTCTAGGCGATTCCGGTGTATGACTTGCGTCACGTCTTGGTAAAAAAGTGTAGCTCCTCAGCACTAACTGTCGATAGGCGCCGGTTCGGGAAGTCGGCCAAGTGAGTGATATAGCGCAATCTCCATGGCTTTGTAAGTGCGAAAACCGTAAGATCGTCTGGTTATCACTCGGATTTTGTTGTTCAATCCCTCCACGGCGCCGGAAGAAAGCTCACCCTTGGCTCGAAACCAATTCAAGATGAGTTCCTCGTGAGCGCGCAACATGCGGGCGACTCTGCGCATAGGCTCCAGTCGGCTGCGCATGGCCCGCCCACACCAAACCTGGAGAAAAGTTCGCGCCCAGGTCACATGTCGGTAACGCCAGAAGTCTTCAAAGCTCTCCTTCAACTGCCAAGCTCGGCCGGTGGCCAGCTTGCTCCAAAACAGACGCATGAGCTTCTCCCGCGCACGCCCCCGGATCGAACGGCCACGACGTAACAGCTTCCAGCGCATGTGTTTCAGCTGCTCGGCTTTGGCTTTGCCTGCCGCCCGCAAACGGGAGCTCTCGCCGCGACGTACTTCATCCACCGCCTTGTTCAAATGCTGCGCGATGTGAAAGCGATCGAGTACATGCAAGGCCTGATTCGCCTCTTTGGCGATCACCTGTAAGTAGGGCTTCCACATATCGGAGCAGACAAAACGAAGGCCTAGGATTACCTCCGGTCCCAACGCTTGCAAGCCTCGCTTCAGCGTGGCCTGTGTCCGTTTCGGCCCCACCCACAGCAGACGTCGGCAGCCGCTGTCGATCTGATAGATCACGGTGAGAAACGCGGCCGCCCGCTTGCCCTGCCCCCAGTGGATTTCATCGATGCCGATCCCCCTGACCCCTTCTAGTTTCCGCTGCGCCAGCCCCCACTGCACAAACCACTGCACCGAGCGGTACACCGCTTCCCAGCTGGTTTGGAAGCACCTGGCGGTTTCTCGCCAGCTCAGCCGACGCGCCCAGTGCGCCAGAAAGCACATCATGCTCCGGGTGTAGGGGCGTTTGCCTACGTTCCACGGCATGTGCTCGACTACCACACCGTGCTGCGCACACTTCACCCGGCGCGGGGTGTAATAGAAATACACCGGGACCCCCCACACCGCCTCATGCAGCCAGCGCCGAGCTCGCAGCCGGCCGTGGCCCGGCGCCGGTTTCAGGCACTTCGAGCACCGCCTGGGGCGGCCTTCATGCGCTGCGATCTTGACCTTGATGGCCATGGGTTGGCCCTTTTTTGCGAACAGTTCAATCTCTTGGTAAATAAATCCCACCAGGCGTTGCACCTGGTTCAAAATCGTCTTAAGCTGAAGTTGCACCTCGGTCTCCTTCTGGCTCGCTGCGTTTGGTGTTTGGCAACTTCAGACTAACGGACTCAGAAGAGACCGGTGCCTTTCTTTATCCCGATCTTTTCCTCAGTTTTTCCTCGATTCTTTTCCTTTCAGGCTGCTGTATTCGGTGATACCTGTGTGCCTTCTTAAGGAAAATGAGCTCGCGTAGGGCTCGGGGATGGAGGTCCCGGAGGAAGGGGCAGCGCCCCTTTCTCCGCGTCGAGATTTGCACCTCAATCTCGAGCGGGCTGCACTAGGTTGACAATCTCACCTAATTGCCAACAGATTGTGCTACACAGCCTCAAACTCAATGTCCCAAGAGAGTTGCAGGTGGACGTGAAAGCAATTCGAAAGCCTATAGGTAGGCAACGGAAAGTCAAAGCATTTTGTTAATGCTGTGCCGCCGGCGTACGCAGCTTGACGTAACAATTGCCCCAATATCGAATCAAGGTGTGCCAACATGCGTGG
>DATJKY010000810.1:0-4221 GCA_035490955.1 Terriglobia bacterium
TACTTCGTGCCACCGATTATCCAAACCTTCGAGTTTGTACCGATAGCGGTTGGTCGGTGCATTGAAATAGCTCAACGCTGAAAATTCAATCGAGAAAATGTTCTGCCCGTGCGAGAGCGTGATGGCATCGGTGTAAGTGATGGATTTCTTAAGCAGCGACCCGGAACCGATAGGAACAGCGTTGCCCGATAGCCGGAAGTCTGTCAACACCGTTCTTGGCACAAATGAATTGCCCATGATGCGGCTGGGATAGAAGGCCGTGGCTCCGCTGAATCCACCAAAGAACATCTCGCCGCTCGGGCTCTGGTAGCAAGCGCTCCAGCCCGTCAGGTCCGGCCCTGGGAGCCCGTCGGCGGCGGAAAAGCTCTGGAATTTCTCCCCCTGGGGATCGAAGCTCGACAAGCCGTTGTTGGTGCCCATCCAAAGGTGTCCGCGTTCATCTTCCAACACACAACTTACCACGTTGCCTGCGAGACCGTCCTCCTGGTAGTAGGACTTAAAAGTCCCTGTCCTCGGGTCAAATTTGTCCAAACCGTTCTGCGTAGCGACCCACATCGTGCCCGAGCGATCGAAGTGCACGGAGTTCACCCGGTTATCGCTCAGAGACCGAGGGTCGTCCAGGTCGTGCCCGTAGATCGTGAACCGTCCTGTATGGGGATCAAAGCGCTGCAGCCCTGATTGCGCGCCGAGCCATAGCATTCCGTTGCTGTCTTCCTCTATCTCCTGGTACTGGATGGTATTTTGCTTTTCGGGTGTGTAGGTGATGAAGTTCCCGGTTGCACGATCAAAACGACTGACGCCGCCGTAAGTTGCTGCCCATAGGGTTCCTTCGTGGTCGAAGATCAGTCGCATTATCGGATTTTTGTCAAGATTTGACGGCTCACGGCTGCGCACATAGGGGCTAGCCTTGCCTGTTTCCGGGTCCAACCGTTGAAGTCCCTGATGAAAGGTACCCGCGAAGAGAACGCCCGAGCGGTCTTCGAGAATGGAAAGTATCTCATTGTGAACCCCCGATCCGGGGGCCACGGTGTTTTTGCCGGTACGCCGATCGATGCGGTTAAGTCCTCCCATGGAGCCAATCCAGAGAATGCCGTTGGGGTCCTCATAAATGGAGGTAACAAGAGGGTTCACCAAACGGCCTCGTTGATAGGTGAAGTTCTCAAACGCCTGTGGCCTCTCAGAAAACAAATTCGGCTCGGTCTCCTGAAAGCATGCCCATATATTTCCCTCTTTGTCTTGATATAGGCCAATGACGTAGTCTGATTCCAGGCTCTCGTTGTCCGAAGGATGGCTGTGATAATTGATGATCTGCTTATGTTCCCGATCGAGCTTGAGTAGCCCGACCGTCGAACTCAGCCACATTGTACCTTCCCGCGATTCGAGCATCGCGGAGAGGTTGACTGGAGATTTGACCCCACGCGTTTTGTAGTCGATGGAATGACAGGTGACGAGATTGGTCTTTAGATTGAAGGTCGCCAGAACACAGGATGGATCGTTGGTGGTGATCCAAAAAACGCCGAACTTGTCTTCGTGGAATTGCCCGACCTCTGAACGAAGTGGAGCACGCCGTCTGACTTTTCCTGTTTTGCGATCAAATTCGTCCAATGCGCCGCTATTCGCTATCCAGAATCGCCCCTCGCGATCTTCCCCTGCGAAGTTTATGCGGTTCCCACCGATGCTTGTGGGGTCCGCTGGATCATGGGTATATCGGGTGGTTTTACCCGTAGCGGGATCCAACCTGTAGAGTCCCCTGGCCGTTGCCAACCATAGTATTCCGGCGTCATCCTCATTAATCCGCTCGATTGGGGTGGGAAGATGGCTGGGAGCCTCTGTGTCGATGCGATAGTGAGTAAAGGTTTCGGTGATCGGTTCATACTTATCGAGAAATCGATCGCAGCCGACCCATAGCGTTCCGGAATGATCTACGAAGAGGCTGCGAACATATACACAGCTCAGGCTATTTGAGCGTCCGGCTTCGTGCTTGAATACTTTCGATCTGTAGCCGTCATATCGATTCAGTCCATACTGAGTTCCAAACCATATAAAACCGAGATTGTCTTGAACCACCCAGGCTACTCTCGTCTGCGATAACCCGGCGCTCCCAGAAAGCCGCCTGAACCGAATATCCTGTCCATCGACTACAGGTATTGTGATCGGCAGAGAGTCGATTCGCGTATCTGGCAAGCTGCCCGCTTCGATCCTCGCAGGAGTCCTGGAATTTGCCGCGGTAACGGATTCTGTGTAACTGGATAAAATAACCGTGCAGAAGATCACCCAGCGCAGTAGATAACGACAGTTATAGCCTCTTGAGTGATAGAAGAGCCTTTCTCGCCATCTCGCCCGTGCCAGCGCCATCACCAGACCACAAGGTCGAAGTTTGGAGACGAGAACCACTCGCTTCCACCCCCAGGCGATCATCCTCATGAAACACAACACCCTCGTGAATTCCTTAGCCCGCCTCCTTTGATGTTGCCACAGTTTGGGGTGATTCGGGAATGAAGGATTACTCAACAAGGGCTCCTCGATAGAGGAAACGCCGTCGAACGGCGCGGAGTTCTGCGCACGTAATGCCTTCAGCGATGCACTCGGAGACCACCCGTTGGTTCCAAGCCCTCAGAACTTGGCGGAAACGGGCTTTCAATCCCAAATCAAGCCCAACCCGAAACAGGCCTCTTCACTTAGCGAGTGCTGTCAGTTCGACTGTTGACGGCCGTTCAAAACAGCTAGACTAAGGGCTTGACAGGTAAGCACCTGCTATCTACGCGCCGCTGCCCGAGCGGCTTGGCCGAAGCACCTAATTAGATCTCTCCTAGAAGTATTAGTTTAGGACGCATCGATTCGCTGTAGCATTTAAAACAGCGTGTGCTCGATCGCCGGCAGATAGAGATAGTTTGCCTCCGCGGAGGATCCCAGTTGCGTCGGCACCGTGGATTGATGTATGAAGGTCTCAACCGCACAACCAGGATAAGAGGAGAACTCGATATGGACTTAATTACAAGGAGAAAGTTCCTGCGCGACGGCACTTTCGGCTTAGCCGGACTTGGGTTGCTGTCCCAACGGGCGCTAGAGCTTAGGGCCGATCCCCTGGGACTTCCAATCGGTCTGGAGCTTTACACGGTGCGCCAGGAGGCTGCCAAGGATGTTGCCGGAACCCTAAAGAAAGTGGCGCAAGTTGGGTATAAGGAAGTCGAGTCGGGCGCTCCCCAGAACAAGGCAAAAGCCCTCGAGTTCCGCCAAGTGGTAGGCGACAGCGGTTTGGTGTGCCCGAGCCTCCACTTTGACTGGATGGACTTGCAGTCGAAGTTGGGGGACGAAATCGAGATCGCCCAAACGGTAGGCGCGACGTACATGGTTTGTAGTAGCCTGCCGGATGCCGAGCGCTCGATCGACCATTACCGACAAGCGGCGGAGTTCTTCAACCACGCGGGCGAGGCATGTCTCAAGTCTGGCCGTCTCATCGGCTATCACTGTCACAATTTCGACTTCACGTCCTTCGACGGTGTCACCGCCTTCGACGAGTTACTGCACCTCACTGATCCGAAGTTGGTGGGAATGCAAATGGATTGCTTCTGGGTGACGCGGGCTGGCAAGGACCCGGTACAATACTTCAAGACCTACCCAGGTCGATTCCCAACTTTACATATCAAAGATCTGAAGCCAGGCTACGCTCCCGGTACGAAAACAAAGGACGGGCCGACACCGGGAAACAAAGGAGGGACGTTCACGGAGGTCGGTCGCGGCGTGATCGACTGGAAGCGCATCTTTGCAGCCGCGCCGGAGGGAGGCGTCAAGCATTATTTCGTGGAGCAGGACTTCTCGGATGACTCCCCGTTCGAGAGCATCAAGACGAGCTACGACTACCTTCATCAGCTTCAGGTGTAGCGGCGTCGACTGACCCGAACCACGACCCCACTTCCGCTATGGCTTCAGGGCTCCTGGCGATCCTGGGAGCAGCTAGCCAACCCAGCCAAGTGGATTCGTAAAGACTTCGGCGCGACACAGGACCTACGTGAAACTCCGCTGGGACGCAGGCACGCGTCGTGCTCGTCAACTGAGCGACTGCGAAACCTGCGAACCTCGACAGTAGCTTCGGAAAGGACAATAGGCCTTTCCGACCTGAGCCAATAACTACGCCTCTCCTGGCGGTTCAGCCCCGGATCTCTTGATCCCTTCCTATTTTCGCATTCCCAAATAATCGTTTGACTTTATCTGTTCTGTGTG
>DATJKY010000811.1:0-6785 GCA_035490955.1 Terriglobia bacterium
CTCGGAAGTCGGGCGGCCGAACTGCCTGACTTTCCGGGCCAGTGCAGTCAACACTTTGGGAAAGGTACGATCGCAGCCTTGCTGAGATCAGCACGGTGGAGCTTGCATACTTGGTCGGCGTGGAGGGCCGCCGTTACCGGCGGACCAAGGCGTTGGCCGTTTTGGCGCCTTGCGCCAAGCCGGCACGTACTCGTTCCCGAAGAGTCTCTCGTTCGAACTCAGCGAAGACAGCCAGCAAGCCGGCCTGAACAGGTCCCAAAGCGGCTCAGTTAAATTCGGAAGATCAACCGGCGCCCTTTCGTCCCAATCTTTGGACGCGACAGGCCGCTGCGTGTCGGAATTCTTGGACACCCTTGCAGAAGGCCTTGGCTCGTCGCTATACAACCTCAAGCCCCCAAACAGTATTGAGAATCGATTCGGATTGGAACATCCGTTGCTACAAGACACTACGGAATCCGGCGGGCGCTGGCACGCGGATTTACATCTCTCAAGGAGGAAACAGAAAGTGGAAAAGACATCGTCCAAGGTTGCTTACGTCGCTGTGCTCGGGGTTGTGAGCATCGGGCTAGGCGTGATCATCCCACCCGTCTTGGCCCAGAGCGCCGCGGGCGGCAAGACTCTCGCAAACCTCCAAGCCGCTTACGATGGTGAAAGTAACGCTCATGCGCGCTACCTCGCTTTCGCCCAGAAGGCCGACGCGGAAGGGTATGCCCAGGTGGCGAGTTTGTTCCGGGCGGCAGCGCGCGCCGAGCAAATCCACCTGGCCAATCATGCGGCTGTCATCCGCCAAATGGGAGCCGAGCCCCACGCCATCATCGAGATGCCGGTCGTGAGATCAACCAAGGAGAACCTGGAGGCATCCGCCAACCGGGGAGAAGCTTACGAGCGCGACACCATGTATCCTAGTTTCATCATACAAGCACAAGCGGAGGATAACGGCGCCGCCGTTCAGACGTTCGAGTTCGCCCGCAGTGCAGAGGCCCAGCACTTCCGGCTGTTCATCGAGGCGCTCGAGAATCTTGACACAATGAAGACCCCGGGCCACACCTACTACGTTTGCACGGTGTGTGGTCACACCCTCGCGGACCCTCCAGTGCGCGATTGTATCTCTTGCGCTAGTCCGCGGGAGAAGTACGAAGTCGTCAAATAGACCCGCGGTCGGGGTTGCCGTCTGGCGGAGGGCGGCGCTCCCCGGTGAACTCAAGAGCGCCGCACGTGTTAAAGGATAAACAGCCATGCTTAACGTCGTGTTCGTGCCAAGCTGGAATGGATGGCATCCCCTCATTGTCCATTTCCCGATCGCCTTGCTCTTCGTCGCCCCCTTATTCGTAATCCTGGGCATCGCCGTCGGCCCGCTGAAGGGGAGACAATTCCTGGTGTCTGCACTACTCCTCATGGCGCTCGGTACCGTCTCGATCTTTGTGGCCGTCGAGAGTGGAGCGGCGGCGCGAGAGGTCGTCAAGTCCACCTCCGCAGTGAGGGCGGTGTTACAGCAACACCAGGATCTCGCTGAGGCTACCGAGGTCCTATTCACATTGCTCACGGTGGTCTTCGCCGTCTTGCTTTATGCCCCCAAGCTGCTCCGGCGGGAGCTGGCACTCCGGATCACTGTGGCGCTGCTGGCGGTGTTCTTGCTCTTTTATATTACGGGAGCGCTCTTTCTCGTGAAAACCGCGCATCGCGGCGCACGCCTTGTTCACGAGTTTGGCGTTACGGCGCCTGTCGCCTCCAGCGTCCCGGCGACCGAACTCGAGTCTTCGCCGGGCCGGGAGGATTAAGTGTGTCATGGTCGTGTCGGGCCGGAAACCGGGTTCATCGGGTTATGCGCGAAGGTGTCACCCGAGCGGTGGTCCCGGTCTCCACACGTTGCACATAGCAGCCGGCCAGGCCCGGGCCGGCCTCAACCTTGGAGTCGTCAATGAAGCTAAGGAGATAAACAAGCCATGAATCCAAACGATAGTACCACTAACTTGGTGGCCAGCACCCAGGACGACCGCCATGAGGAGATCGCCCTCCGAGCATATAGCCTGTGGGAGGAGCGAGGCTCACCCATCGGGTCGCCTGAAGAGGACTGGTTAAGGGCGGAGCAAGAGATTTGTAACCAGAGTGCGCAGGCACCAGAAGCAGCCCATGGCTCGGTGACAGAGGAACGAGCCGTGGCTGCCTAATGCAGTCGCTGCCGCCTGGAACCTTGGCGAAAACCCAAGAAGGAAGCCCTTGAGCCAGGTTGGTGCTTGCGGCCGGACCCGGGTGTTCCTCCCCCCTTTCCCGGGTCCGGGCTCTCCTTGAGGTTTTCGCTCTCCCCGGTCCGGCTCGTCGAGTCTGGAGCCTGTTGCAAAACCGTCTCGAGCTCGTATCAGGGCACGACTTCAGTCGTGCCGGAAGGAGGCGCCGCATCAACCCGGGCTTTAGCCCCTGCACCCCCAGCGGCTAAAGCCGCGGCTCCCTTTGCCGTGGTTTCGGCACGGTTGAAACCGTGCCCTGATACGAACCATTTCCTCACGAGCCTTAGGTGAACAACTTTGCTTACAACGGTGCGTGGGCGTCCAAACCGGGTTTTGCAACAGCCACTAGTCTGGAGCCTGCGGCCAAACCTGCGCGGCCGGGTCATTCCGAGGAGCCACAGGGCAGGAATCACGTGATGTCTTTGTTCACAGGGCGGAATTCCTCGCTTCGCTGCGAATCCCGACCCTTCCGAAAGCTTTCCGTGGGCTTCTGAGCCAGCTGTCCGGGAGAGTGTTTGGCACGCTGATTGCTGCCTGTTGGGTGGGTCCGAAAGCTCCAAAGGAGCCACTTCGAACTCTCATGAGAGGAGGTGGAACCATGGACTCCTCAATGATCGAACGGTGGCTGAAAGTCACGCTCTACGGGATGATTCTTCTGAACAGACCTTCCGTTAGCAATACCGGCCCAAGGACAATTCGCGCCCCAACATCATCAAGTACTGCGGACTCTGGGCCTCGGGCGGGAAAATCCCCCTCCAGCGTCTGCTCTCGACAGGCTGGGTTCGGGGAAGAGGTGTCATTTCCGGGAACGAAGCACAGTTCTCTTCCTGAGTCGTATGAGCTGGAGGATGGCTATTACAAGGAAAGAATGTCGCGCCATGGAAGCAAGTAGAAGGTAGCGCGGACGCCGCCGTTGCGGGTTTTGAGCACAACACCAAAAAGCAGCAAACCTCTGAACCGCGGGTTCTGCGCACTCGGGCTCTACCCAAGACTTTGCAGTTTCGCTTCCTAATTCAGGTCAGGGCTTTGCGCGGTGGCCCTGGAAGGACTGGTGGTGCGTTGTGACCAGGAACCGGACGTCGTTAGTTTTTCTGCTTTCCCTGACCGCTGTGACCCTCGGCTTCGGCTTGGTCATCATGCGGCCCTTCCTGAAGCCAATCCTTTTCGCACTGGCTCTTGCCATGGTGTTTCACCCGCTTCACACCTGGGTCCGGAGGCGGATCCGTATGGAGAACGCTGCCGCCCTGCTTTCTATCTTTCTCGTCTTCTTCGCGATGATAGTGCCGGCGCTCGTGTTGGGAAAGGCCATCACGAGCGAACTCACGGAGCTCTATCAGACGCTGAATGGAGAAGGCCCTGAGGGGAACCTCGCGCTTCGTTGGCTTGACCGGGGCGAACGGTGGACCAACGAGGTTATCCACCAGGCGGGTCTCTCGACCTTCGATATCCGAAGCGCGATCCGACAGCAGCTCGGCCAGGGAAGCGGCTGGCTGCTGCAACAAGCCGCGGGATTCCTTGGTGATCTCACCGGCGTCCTGATGGGAGCTATGGTGACGGCCATCACACTGTTTTTCCTTTTTCGAGAAGGAGGGTCACTACGTGAGCGAGTGGCGTCTATCGTGCCCCTGGCGGCTGATCACCTGCAACGCCTGTTCAACGGAGTACACGAGGTTGTCGTGGCCAGTGTATACGGCATTCTCGCCATAGGCTTGCTTCAGGGAATATTGGTCGGCTTCGCCTTCTGGCTGTTGGGTCTGCCGTCGCCAGTCCTCTGGGGCCTGGTCACGGCCTTCCTTTCGCTAATACCAATCGTCGGGACGGGAGGTGTGTGGATACCGGCCGCCATCATCCTCGTGGCCAGTGGGCATTGGGTGAAGGCTCTCATTCTTGTCGCCTGGGGAGCTGGCATCGTTCACCCGGTTGACAACATCCTGCGGCCTTGCCTGGTTGGACAGAGGGCAAAGTTGAGCGCGATTTATCTGTTCTTCGCAATTCTCGGAGGGGTCAAGGCCTTCGGCCTCATCGGTCTATTAGTTGGGCCCGTGGTGCTTTCAGTTGGTCTAGTCCTGCTGGGAACTCTCAAGACCGAGCTCAGGAAATGGACATCGCCTTTGAGCGCGGATCATGGGGGCAGCCCGATCGGCCCGCTACCCGTCGCCCGGGCTGACGTGCGGGAGTTTGCAGCTCACAATGGCCGTAGGTCACCAGGCCCATGATGGCGTCTGACGACAGGCGGAACCGGATGGGTTGGCTTTGCCTGGCTCTCCGTTGCCCTTGGGAGTTCCGGAGGGCTCTGCTAAACTTGCGTAAGTATTTCGGTCCCTTTGAGTCGCATGCAAGCAGCAGACCCACAGATTCCGCTCGACGCCAAAGCTGCCAGCGGGCCGGCTCGCAATTGGTTATTCCGAAGAATGCGAACGACAAGTTTGGCCACTTCCGAAAGCACATATCCAGCGTCCGCTCTGCTCGCCTCGGATTTCAGCTCTTTCAAACAGCAGGAATCGATATTCGTCATTCTCAACCTATTCGTCCTGGCAACGCTGCTTCTGATTCATACCCTGTTTTCTTCCCACTTGGGGAGCCCCTCGTCAGCCCTGGTGCTGGTCCTTTCGGTTGCCTTTGTCGTCCAGTTGGGGGAGCTGGTTTGGTTGCAGGCTCGAACACAACCTCTAAAACCGGCGGCGATCATGGGGCTCACCGGGTTCTCCCTTGTGATGAACTTCTCCTTGGCGTTTCTCCTGGCTGAACTCAGCAACCGCGAGGATATTCAATACTTCATTGTACTCGTAGTGCCGATCCTTCAAGCGGCCTTCCGCCTCCCGCTGGTTCTGACTATAGTGGTGGTAGGCGTCGCGGACTTCATTACCTTCTTCTGGGTATGGGAGTACAATCGGCATCATTCCGTCCCCTGGTCAGAATACCTTGAGTCCGGGACGGTTTCTCTCATCTACACCCTGGTTGGCGTTTTGGTGTGGTTGTTGGTGAGTCACCTTGAGCAAAGAGAGATAAAGCTGTCCGAGAGCCTCGAGCAACTCGAACAAGCGAAGGAACGCCTGTTGACCGAAGAGAAGCTGGCCGCTGTCGGACGCCTGTCGAGCGCCATCGCCCACGAGATCCGGAATCCGGTCGCGATTATTGCCAGCGCCCTTTCAACGGCCAACCGCGCAGGGATCCAAGCCTCCGAGCGCCTGGAAATGTTCGACATCGCGGCCAAAGAGGCGGCCCGCCTCGAAAAGCTGACCACCGACTTTCTGGCCTATGCCCGGCCCCGCGGCCCGACCAAGACGCCCGCCCAGGTTGCGGAGACACTGGCCTACGTCATCGATGTTTGCCGTGCTCGGTCCAGCGAGAAGGGCGTAACCCTGTCCGTCGAAGAGCCGTGTGCGCTAATGGCAAACATGGACGTCACGCAGGTGCAGCAGGCTCTGATCAATCTGGTGATGAACGCCGTCGAAGCGTCACCCCCTTCAGGAAATGTAAGTCTCCGGGCAGTCGCGGCCGGCAACGGTTTAGTCCGCATCGACGTCGAGGAAACGGCCAATCCCATTCCAGCCGAAGCGACGGCCCACATCTTCGAACCTTTCTTCACTACGAAAGCACAGGGCACTGGCCTTGGCTTGGCGATCGCCCGCAACATCGCTCGCGCCCACGGTGGAGACGTCGTCCTTTCGGCGAATCGGCCAGGCTGCGTGCGTTTTTCCCTCACTCTGGCTGTGAGCTCGGCACCGACCTCGATCTGATTCAGGGAGTTCGCAAATGGGGAGAATTCTAATTGTGGACGACGAGCCGCACATGCGTCGGGTGCTGGCGGTGAACCTGCGAGAGCAGCAGCACGCCGTCAAGGAATCTGCGGGGGTGAGGGAGGCCTGTCAAAGCATCCGGGCCGAAGACTTCGACGTCATCATCACTGACCAGAAAATGCCTGATGGTGAGGGCCTCGAAGTGTTGACCGCAGCCCTCGAAGCTGATCCCACCATCTCGGTGGTGATCATAACGGCCTTCGCCACTGTGGAGCTGGCCGTGGAGAGCATGCGCCAGGGCGCCTTTGATTTCATTACCAAGCCGTTTCAGCCTGAGGTGGTTTTGGCCACGGTAAGCCGGGCAGTGGAACGCACCAGATTGTTGCGCGAGAACGATCTTCTTAAAGGCGCCGTCGTTCGTCTGGAAGGTTCATCGGAAATCTTCGGCGAAAGCGCCGCGATGCAGGCCGTACGCGAGATGATCGGGAGGGTGGCGCCGACCGGGGCCACGGTCCTGATTACCGGCGAGACGGGCACCGGCAAGGAACTGGTTGCTCGCGCCATTCACAAATCCGGCCCACGAGCGTTGAAGCCGTTTGTGCCTGTAAACTGTGCCGCTTTTACGGAGACGCTGCTCGAAAGCGAGCTGTTCGGCCATGAGAAGGGGGCTTTCACCGGGGCCGACCGGGCTCGGCCAGGGCTCTTCGAAGCGGCGCACGAAGGAACCCTCTTTTTGGACGAAGTAGCCGAGATGTCACCGGCGGCGCAGGCCAAACTGTTGAGGGTTCTCACCGACGGGCAGGTGGTACGAATCGGAACC
>DATJKY010000812.1:0-2535 GCA_035490955.1 Terriglobia bacterium
AAATTGTGGCGGTTCCGTGTCTCCGCCCTTAACGACTGGCTCAACGGCAAAAGCGCTTGATGCTGGCATCAGCTGCAACCCGAGAGCAATCTTGGCTCGACAACGCCGAAAAAATCCGTCAAGGGATGAATGGTTTTGCGACGCTGATGTGGGCGGACCATTTCGTGCTAGATTCACAGTGTCATCTGTGCCGCACTCAGGAGGTTCACGCATGAACCGAGTGAAGCGGCGGTCGAAGTACCAGTACGGAACACTGACACAGGAAAAGCGCTCCCGGGGACCGGACGTATGGGTTTACCGTTTCGTCGAACTCGAAGAAGGGCAGAAACGGCGCCGCAAGACCATCGTCGGTACCCGGGACCAATACCCAACGCGGGCAGCAGCCGAGCGTGCGAGCGAGCATCTGCGGTTGTCCGCCAATCCCGAAACCTTCAACCTGGAATGCCCAACGATGGGCGGACTGATCGATCGGTACATCGAGCAGATCCTACGTCCATGTCTGGACGTTCCTCTGGGCGGTGTGCAGGAGAGCGCAGCGCCCATGTCCTTTCAGTGCGCGAAGTCGTACCAGTCGGCCCTGAACCGCTGGGTGCGGCCACGCTGGCAGGATTACCGCCTGCAGGAATTCAACAAGCCGGCGGTTCGGGCGAGCATCGAAGAATGGCTGCGTTCCTTATGGCGTTCGCCGAAGAACCCCAGCGGTCTTGCCCCCAAAATGGTTCGCTCCATCTGGAACGTGATGAAGCTCGCCTTCAAGTTCGCCGTCAAGTGGGGCTATTTGAACGAGAACCCCATGGGGGAGAAGCGGGTCGAACTGCCCCGAGGCTCCACCAAACGGCAGAAGCAACCGGTGCAACTAAGTGCAGCCGGGTTCTTCCTGCTCTTAAGCCACTTGGGGCCTTGCGAGAAAGTGGCAACAGCCTTTGCGGGCTGGCTCGGGCCGCGCATCAGCGAGGCCTTCGGGCTGCAGTGGCAGGACTTGGACCTGGATGTTGGCGTCGTGACTTTCCGCCAAGGCGCGTCCGGGGACGCATCACTCCGCTCAAGACCGAAGCGTCACGTAACAATCTGCCGATACCGGAAGATGTGTTGGAGCTGCTGCGCCAATGGCGCTCGGTCACCATTCACGGCGCTCCTGGCGATTGGGTCTTCGCCTCGCCGTATACGAAGGGCAACCGACCGTTCTGGCCGGCGCAAATGATGAAGAAACACATCAAGCCGGTCGCTTTGTCGCTTGGCCTTCCCAAACATCGGCTGGCACAGCTTCCGTCATACCGTCAGCGCGTGGGGCAAGGAGGCGGGACTCGAGCTAGAGGAGGTCAAGACTCTTCTTCGGCACGAGAATCTCGCAACCACGTCCGAGGTCTACGGCGATCTTGGAATGGAAGCCAAGCGGCGGATTCAGCAACAACTGGTGACCTTCGTCAAACAGCAGGCCACACGAGTCCAGTAGGGGCCTGTACCCACCTAGTAAACTTATGTGACCCTTATCTGACCCAGATCGTTTTCGCGGATTTGCGGCAAGTCCAAGAAAAGAATGGCTCCTCAGGTAGGACTCGAACCTACAACCCTCCGGTTAACAGCCGGATGCTCTGCCATTGAGCTACTGAGGAGTGTCTGTGCGCAGACAATCGCGCTTTCCCTCCTTTATTGTAACGGCGACAAGCGCCTGCGTCAAAGGTCGAAGTTGTCTTGGCGCGCGTCGGGCTCAACGCTTGTATTTTTTCTTCCAACTCGCGTTGCAACCTGTCAGAATCCTTCCCCATGATGACGTCCAAATCGCGTTACGCGTCGGCAAAAGACCTCCCGGATTCACGGGATTACGTCTATTCCGTCGGGCGGCACTATCGCCGCGAACCCCTCTGCCGCAGACTGATCTGCGCCGTTACTGTCCTCCAGTGCAGAACCAGGGAAGCCTGGTAACATGCACAGCCCACGCGGTCGCCGCAGCATTCTGTCATGAACAACTGGTGCGCAAGATGCGGGTCATCCCACCATCACGCTTGTTCATCTACTACAACGAGCGGGCACTTATCCATCAGCGAAGCCTGAATTGTGTAGTACGTCTGCACGATGCGTTGAAGGTGGTGGCGAACAGAGGCGTCCGTCAGGAATCGCTATGGCCGTATCGCGGTTGAGTAGGCCGGCGGAGTTTCACCGCCAGGCCGAGTCGGCCCGGGGACTTGCACCCCGAGCCGCTCACAGATCCGGACGTAAGCCTCTCGACTTATCCGGCTCGTGCCACCCATTAAAGGCTGCCGCCTTCCATCGTGATCGGCGAGTTCCTCCGGTTACCCCGTTGACCCGGTAGATCGCGACGCGGGTGACCTGCTCCCTTCGCTCCTCGGGCATTACCCCGTCTCCACGCTACTACGGAGCAGTCCGCCCCTGGGTGGCGCATCGGTACTTTCGGCCTCGTGGTTCGTCCACTTGTGCCTTTCCCTTTCCATCGCCAGCCAGGTTCTCAAGTTCCGCACGAAAGCCCGGACTAGATTCACGCCTCCTCTGCACCGGACACCGCACAGCCAGTAAGTA
>DATJKY010000813.1:0-9918 GCA_035490955.1 Terriglobia bacterium
CTCGGCAATCACCCCCTAGTCTTTCTTAATCGCGGCGGCCAGCAGCATTGGCTGACGATATCCCTCCAAGGCACACGCAGCAACCGCGATGGTTTTGGCTCACGCGTGCAAGTGAACGGGCAGACTCGATACGCGACTGCGGTTGGAGGCTACCTCTCGGCGCACGACAAACGGCTGCATTTCGGCCTCGGTGCGGCCGAAGCAGCGAAGGTTGACATTTTGTGGCCGTCCGGCATGCGGCAGACGCTCAACGACGTGCGTGCCGATCAAATTCTGGAAATACGCGAGCCGGAGAAACCATGATCCCCGCCCTCCTGCTCTCTTGGCTGGCTCTGCAAGGCGCGCCGGCGGAAGCTGCCCAGCATCTCCGCCAGGGCCTGGACGCGCGCAAACAGGGGCAACTGGATGCAGCCATCGTGGAGTTCCAAAAAGCTACTGCGCTCGATCCCAACCTGTCTGAAGCCTTTGTCAACCTAGGCGAGACCTACATGGAGAAACACGATTACGGCGCCGCCATCGCGCCGCTGAAAAGGGCTCTGGAGCTAAAGCCGGATCTCGAGCCCGCTCATCAGTTGCTCGGGTACGCGCTGCTTGCACAGGGTTACGCTGCCGAAGCGATTCCGCACCTCGAGCGAGCCGGTGAGAAGGGGGCGCTGGGGATTGCAGAGATCGACGCCGGACAGTTGCCGGAGGCGGTCGCCCATCTGAATGCCGCCCTGGCGGAGCGTCCCAACGATTTGGACCTGCTTTACTACCTGGGACGGGCCAGTGGTTTGTTGTCGAAGCAGGCGATTGACACGCTCCAGGCTGCCTACCCGGATTCCGCCCGCGCCCACCAGGCCATGGCCGAAAATTATCTTGTGCTGCGGCGATTGCCGGAGGCGGAGAAGGAATACCAGGAAGCTTTGCGGCTGCGACCGGAAACACCGAGACTTCATCTTGAACTCGGTCAAGTGTATGCGACCGCCTCCCAATGGACCAAGGCAGAACAGGAATTTCGCGCTGAGACAAAGATGCAACCAGGAAACGCCGAAGCCGCATACCGTCTCGGCGCAGCATTACTGGAGGAGGGAAAGACTCACGAGGCGCTTGTCGAGCTGCGAAGCGCTGACCGTCTGAGGCCTGACATGCCTGAGACGCTTTACTCGCTGGGCAAGGCGGCTCTTCTGGATGGCGATCCTGCGTCCGCCGTGAAGGCCTGGAAGAAAGTGATCGAACTCGAGGGGCAAAGCTCGCTTGCAGCTCAAGCGCACTTCGAGCTCGCGAATCTGTACCGGAAGCAGGGCGATAAGGCTAACGCGCAACATGAAATACAGGAATACCAGAAACTGCAGGATTTGATTCCAAAAACTCAAAACCCACCGGGTAAAAGTTAACCTGTCAACTTAAACCTTGGAATGCTGGACGCGCACGGAGGGCATGCCATCGGGCTCATCCACCAGCTCGATATCGTGGAAGATGTTGGGACTCTCTTTCTTCAGCGCCTTGCACACTTCGACCGCCAGCAGGCGGATTTCCGTGTCAGCATGAGGGCTGCCGCGCAGTTCCAGGAAGTGCCGCCAGGCCCGCGAATTGCCAGTAACGAAGATCTTAGTCTCGCAGGCGTTGGGCAGAATGGAACGCGCGGCTTGGCGCGCCCACTTGCGCCGGTCACGCGGCGGCATTTCGGGATGCTTCTGCTGCACATACTGGGTGGTGGCTTCCGCGAGCTCTACGTAGGCCCTGCGGACGAGATCGATGGTCTGCTTCCACTTTTCCTGCAACTGGTTGTTTTCCTGGTAGAGCGGGGGCACGACGTACCGCGCGTCGCCTTCATCCACGTAACGCTGCGAAAGCTGGGAGTAGCCGAACCCAGCGCGGTGCCTCACCAGTTCGTGGGTGAGCGAGCGACTTACGCCAGTGAAGAGCAGGCTCCACACGGCATGCTCCAGCACACTACCGTGTTTGGAGCTGAGGATGTTTTCGAGGTATTCCTGGTTCGATTTACGGCCCTTACCGAAGGACATGTAGCAGGTGCGGCCCGCAACCTCGGTCAACACCTCGGCCGCGAGCGAGGTGTCGGTGCTGAACAGCATACCTTCGTCGCTGAGAAAGCGCCCCAGTTCATCCGCCACAACCACCTGGCGGCCGAGCACGTAAACCTTGGGCTTGGTGATGTAGGGATTGGGCATCAGGTGTTAGGGTAGACGGGAAAAGGGGCAAAGGGGAAATGGGGAAGGGCCGAACGGATGAGACCATTTTCCCATTTCCGCGTTCCCCCCCTTCCCCGTCTTGCCCTGAAGCTTGGCCCCTGCTCTCAGGCTTTGGCAGCCGCGGGCTCGGTCTTACGCCCGTACTTCCTTTGAAATCGTTCCACGCGACCGGCACTGTCCACGAGCTTCTGCTTGCCGGTGAAGAAAGGATGGCAGTTCGAGCAGATTTCCAAATGGATGATGTCACTCTTGTAGGTCGAGCGCGTCTTGAAGGTGTTGCCGCAAGCGCATGCTACCGTAACGTCGTGATACTCAGGATGAATCTCTTTTTTCATGAAACTCCTCGTCCGGTGTGTACCAGTGCTAATTATAGCCCGGTCCGCATGAACTTTCAATCGCCTTATGCCGGGCCTGCCGGGCCACCGGGCCTTGCTGTGCGGCCGCGTTTCCGGCGGGTGTCCTCATTTCAGCTTGGCTAGGTGGCTGGTCCGCCAGGCCACGTCCGCGGGGCGCTTACCAAACTTGTGACGTCTCATCGCAGTTTCCGCACGGCGACCCCGTTTGAAAGTGGTAGCGCGGACCTCCGCTTTTGAGTCCGCGGCTTATCCTGGATCCGGAATGAAAAGCCGCAGACCTTGGCTTCGGATCACAGGTATTCGCTAGTGTAGAACGGGCACCACCACTGGACTGCGGTCTCCCCCGTCCTTGAGCAGGTCGTGGATAACTCCCGCCACCGTGTCGATCTTCACCCACGCGGAGAAGTCCGCCTCCGGCATGGAGCGGCGATTAGCTTCTGTGTCCATGGTGCCGGGCATCACGCAAAACACGCGGATGTCGTGACCTTTGACCTCCTGGGCCAGGAGTTCGCTGAGATGGCGGACTGCTCCTTTGGCGACGGCGTAGGCCGTCATTCCCGTCCCTCCTCCTCCCAGGATGGCCCCGCTAGATACGGTGACGATGCGCCCGAAGTTTTTGGCGATCATACGAGGAATCAGAGCCCGAAGGACAGAGGTGAGGGTGCGGAGATTTAGATTCAGCATTCGATCCCAAGTGGCTTCGTCCGTTTCCTCGACTTTGCCCGCGGCAAAGCCTCCGGCAAGACAAAGCAGGAAATCGATGTGGCCATAGCGGTTCTCCAGGTCGCGAATCACAAGAGCTACATCGCCGGCCCGGGTCAGGTCGACGCTTACACCGTCCAGCCTGGCTTCCAGATCGGCAGCCCTCTTCTGCAGTTTCCGCCATTCCAACCCCGAGGTGTACGTCACGGTAACCAGAGCTCCACTGCGCAAGAGATCGAGTGCGATGGTGTTACCCAAAGCGCCGGTCCCCCCTGTGATCAGTGCAACGCGATTGTCGAAGTCCACAGCCCCACCTCGAAAAGTTTCCCCCGATCATATCAGAAACCGGCGGTCTTGCTTCCCCTTCTCTCATAATCATTGCCCTCGGCGCGCCATGACCGGCAAGGATATTCGTGAAGCGTGGACACTGTCCCGGTAGACCCGCCAACTCGGTGGCGGGCCGGGCATCACAGCAAAGTGGTCCTTGTCCGCTCCGGCCAGGGCCAGGCGAATGCAATGACCGCGCTTGAAGCGATATGAGGTAGGCAGGATCTCGAAGGTTATCTCGGTGACCCCACCCGGTGGCAGGGGCAACGCGTCGCTGCGCTTGAAGGAATGGTAAGGGCCGACTTGGCCATAAGGCGGCTCGGCGCTGAGCTTCCGGTGGACCGCCCGAAGTTCGCCTTCGGTAACATAAGTCACGCGGCCCTTCGGGTTCATGTCCTCGAGATAGGCGAAGAACTCACCGTCGGTCGCGGTGGAACTAACGAAAACCGTGACACTGGCATGTCCCGTCACTTCCAGGTCCGCGTCAAGGGGTGCAGACGTGTAGCACAACAACTTGCGGTCGGCCACACGTCGGTCCGGATAGATCACGGCGGACCCAAGGTCCCACCTCGAGGTCCGACCGGTTCCGACATTCACATCCACTGTGTAGCTGTCGCTGGCGTCGGTGACGGTAGGGTGATCGGAGCTGAGGCGTTGGCCCGCATCCAGGTAGAGGTTGATGTCGCGAGTGCCAGGCGGTGGCCAGCGATCTGCGCTCTTCCATTTTTCCTCGCCCATCGTGAAATAGAGAACGGGCTTCTTGTCGGCGTTTTCCTCGGTCGCATCCTTCAGGTAGTGGTCGAAGAAGCGTAGCAACTCCCCATCAATCTTGAAGGCGGATCTCAATGAGTGACTGTAAGGGCTGGCATCGTTCCAACCCCCGTGGTTCCATGGACCGATGATGAGGCGGGCGGGGTTCTTGAGAGTCAGATACCCGCTGATGGCGCCGTTTATGAACCCGGCGTCGAACCATCCGTCCACAATGTCCAGGGCGGCGCCGGAGGCACTGACGTCCGCGGCGTGCGAGAATGGGCTGGAGGCGTCGATAGGCACGCCAGGCGGCCGCGGCACGTCATCGCGATAGGTCATCTGCAGGGCCGCGGCTTTGACGTCCAGGTTGTTGGTGTGTTCGCGAACTGCTTCAACCAGCAGCGTCCTGTCTGGGTCGTCATCGACCGGCCGCACGCCGTGGTAGGAGGACCGCACAAAACCCGGCATCACCGCTGTCAGGCTGGGAATGTAGTTCGCGTCCAGCACGCGATTCAAATTTCCCCAAGACACCGCGAACGAACTAAGAAGTATGCCGCCGGGAAACGAGATGTCGCGGTAGGCGTCGAACAGGGCGAACTGCGGCGCGCTGGCTTTGACGGCGGGATGCCGGTTGGCCAGCAGTAGCTCAGCGCAGCCCCCGTCGTAGGAGACGCCCGTCGCTCCCACCCTTTGGTTCGACCAGGGCTGGCGAACGATCCATTCCACCACCTCCGCGCCGTCCCTGATTTCGTCGGGCGACCAGGAGTACGGCCATCGCCCAAACGACGCACCCGTGCCACGCACGTCCATGTCGATCCAGGCGTAGCCCCGGGGCACAAACACCTTGCGTAGGCTCGGCCAGTTGCGAGTGAGGAAACGGATGCGCCAGCCGACGTCGTAAGAACGGTAGTAACGGGTCTGATGAAGAATGGCCGGGATCTTCTCACCCGGTTTCAGACCCTGGGGGAGATTGACGTCTATGGCGATCTTAACGCCGTCACGCATGGTGAGATAGCGTGAAGTGCGGACGATACCCGTGTAGAGGGGCGGATGTTGTGCCAAATACTGCGAGGCAGGCGGCCAAGCGTCGTCACCGGCCCAGGCCGTGAGCGTAATACAGGCGAGCGTGAGCACTCGGAGGGCGAGGAAGGCGGGTACCAGCCTGGCGTGTGGCGCTATCGCGCCAGACAGAACCGTGCAAGAGCGGGATTGAAAGCCCAGAAAGAGTGAATTCACAATTCGCCGCCCACCATTCACCATTCATCATTCTACAATTTTTGTTTCCACTGCGGTGCCGGCAGCTCACTTCGCTCAGGGCAGGCTCGGAAGGTGGACGCTACGCCCGCATGGCAAGCGAGGTAGGGGCGGGCGCTTCTAAGCTGGCACCAACGCGCGCTTTACCCCGACGCTTGAACCACTCGGGCGACCGTCTTTGAGGTGGCCCCACTCATCAAGCCACCCGCTTTGCAGGGGGTATCTGACTCCTGAAAACGCACCCGCCGCGGCGGGAAGGTGTGTGCCAGCCCAGCCATGCCAGATCTTTTCACACCTTCTTGCGCCGTGGGCTATAAGGACTTTCGCCTCACTTTGCAGGCTAGAGTGCGTGGGCGGTCCTGGAGCGCTCACCTTTAGGTCGCACTCAAGGTGATTTGTCTCGGAACAAAAGGGGAGCAAAAGCGGCGAGGTTGCGACGCCAGACCATCCAAGTGTGCGCCCCGGAGGTTTCAATATCAGTGTGCTGGATCCCTTTGGACTTGAGCCATTCGCGGAACTTGCGATTGGCGTCGAGGAGGTGGTCGCTTGTGCCGCAAGCGACCCAGAGCAGGCTTAGCTGCGAGTTGGCTTTCGAGTCGAGCGCCGGGAAAGCTTTATCAAAATCGTCGCCCAGTCCGCCGGAGCTGAACGCTCCAACCCAGGCGAAACGTTCCAGGTTGTTCAAGCCAGTCAAGAGAGATTCGGCGCCGCCCATTGAGAGACCGGCGATGGCTCGCGAGTTGCGGTCCTTGGAGGCGGCATAGGCCGTCTCAACCTGGGGGATAACTTCACTGACGAGGGCGTCCCGAAACTTATCAAAGTTTCGCTGGCGCAGTTCAACATGGCGAAACGCTCCGAAGCCCTGGGCGACGATCTCCGGCGCGCCGTAGCCGAGGGGCATCACCACCAGCATGTGTTTAGCCTTTCCTTCCGCGATCAGGTGATCGAGGATTACATTCGCTCGACCCACGGCAGTCCATGCGCTCGCGTCATCACTGAAACCGTGCAGAAGGTACAGGACAGGGTAAGTCTGCTTCGCCAAGGGATCGTAGCCGGGCGGAGTGTAGACATAGAAGTCCCGATCATCACCCACGATCCCGGAACGGTAGAAATGGTGGTGGATGACGCCGTGTGGTGTGTCGCTCGTTTCCCAGGGCAGGGAAGCCGGCCCGGGCACATGTACCTCACTCTCCGTGTGGAGCAGATTGGGTTTCATCAAGGGATTAGACGGGTCGATCAGACTGACTCCGTCGGCCACGAACGAGTAGCCGTAAAAATCCGCCTCCAGTGGAACGGTGGTGACGCTCCAGACGCCCTGTTCGTCTTTCTGCATGACCTCGGGCTCTGCGCCCTCGCGAGCGAGCGAGACTTCCTTGGCGTTTGGGGCGCGGAAACGGAATGTGGTGCGGCGGTCAGGGTGTACTTCGGGCGAGATCACCGGCTCAGCGTGCTGCTGGGCCTGGCCGAGACCCCGCACGGCGGTGAGCGCGAGTAGCATCAGGAGCAAATGTAGGGCCGGGGCTTGCCCCGGCCTCAGGCCGACCCAAGGGTCGGCCCTACGAGGCGTAGGGATGCGCTTCATGGCCTTGAATGTCCTTTCCAGAATCGGGCTTGGCATTTCTGTCCCGAGGCGCTCCGACGGGTGGATTATACAACACGCTCATTCGGAATCCGCCATTTGCCATGAAATGTAGCGCAGGGTTCGAATTGCAACCCTGCGGCATTTCCATTTCTTTGCGTGTGAACGACCTGATCTCATGGCACCCCCGTCGGAATGGGGCAGGAGCACCTGGCGCCTCGCCCCGTGGAAAACGCGAACAAATCGTTGCAAAGCCAAAACAATCTCAAAGGGCGCAAAGTGGCGAAGATCGCAGGGGAAACAAACGGGTTCTTGCAAGCGGGCGCCTTGGCGTCTTTGTGTGAGGCTGTCGATTTTTCACGTAAGGGGCGTGGCGAATCCTTAATGGACGATCACATTTTCGCTACCCATTTGTTTTCTTACACATTCCGGTTTTGTTTAGAAGGCCAGCCGTGGCGGCTGGGTGCCCGGGCAGGCAGGAGGCCTGCCGCTACGAGGGATACCTAGGGCCAAGAAGTAAAAAATGGACCACCTTCCCACAGAGATCAAGGACTTTTTCACGGCTTCGGAGCTCCGTCAGGCCTTCGCACCGCTGTTGAGAAGCTCAAGCTTAATCGCGGCATGCCCCATTTTCTTCGCCCACGCGAGCGGTGTAGCCCACACTTCGGCGTCCGGCTGGTTCACCGGCGCGCCGCGCGCAATGAGTAACTCCACGAGCTCCTTTCGGCCCCAGCGGCACGCCCAGCCCAGCGGCGTGGATTTCAGCAGGTCGTCACGCAGGTTGAGCTTCGCTCCGCCGTCGAGCAACATCGCGGCGAAGCGGGTGCGATCTGCCTCATTCTCAACCTCGTTTCGCGCGGCAGTGAAATGTAGAACCGTTTGTCCAAGGCGCGAGACGTTCGGGTCCACACCATGCTGCAGCAGCAATGCCAGGCACCTCAAGCGGTCCTCCGTGGATGCGGCCGGCATGAGGCCGGAGTTGTCTCCCAAGCCTCGAATGGGCTGGATGAGAATCCAGTGCCAGCGTGGGTCCCGAGAGGGCCAGTTCAACCTGGGCAGCGCCAACTCGACGATGGCCGGGCAACCGTTGACCGCAGCCGACCAGCACAATTCTTCAGCCACCTCCTCGCGGGCGTCGGTTTCCAGGATGCGCCGGGCCTCGGCAACGTCGTGGGCCTCGGCCACCATGTACGGTTGTGGCCTGGCGCCGCGCTCTAACAGCAGCCGCTTAAGGGCTTCGTCGTTCCGCTGGTAGGCGTTGCGAAGCGGCCAGCCCGAAGCATAGACGTTCGCATTCGGGTCAGCGCCACGGTCGAGCAGTAGCCGAGCGATGTCATGGCGCCCCGCCAGCGCTGCATACCACAAGGGCGTCCCCGAACTTGATGTGGGCTCCTCCAGTTCCTGCAGTAGGGTACGTTCGTCAACGTCGGCCCCAAGGTCGAGCAACAGTCGAACGGCGTCCAAGTGCCCGTGCTTTACGGCGAGGCTGAGCAGGCCGCCTTCCGACCAGTGGATCTCCCGCCGCAACAGGCCGGGATCCGCATTCACCAGTTCGCGAATCCGCTCGCTGTCGGACAACGCCACAGCAGCGCGGAGGGTCACCTCCGCACCGCGATCCAGCAGCAGCTTAGCGACGGCGGGAAACCGCTTTGCGCGATCGTTACGCGGATCGGCGGCGAGCGCGGCGCGGTCGAGGGGGGTGAAGCCGCGGACATCCCGCTTATGGACATTAGCTCGTCTACTCAACAGCCACGCCACCATCTCCTCGTTCGTTACTTGAGCGGCGACGTGCAGCGGCGTGCCGCCGTCGCGGTCGCAAGCGCGGATCAGGGACTCGTCCGCCTCGAGCAGTCGGATGGCCGCTTCTTTCTCGCCCTTGCGGATCGCGCCGTTGATCTGGTCTTGGACCGGTGAGACCCTGGCGTTGGGGCAGCTCATCTGCTCGCGGCGGTGTTGCTCCTCTTCCTCGATGACCGCGACGATGTCCTTATAATCGCGGTCCCTCGCCAAGGCGAACGCGGTGGTCGCATCGCGGTGCGGGAAGATGCCCTTGCGGGCGTCGGCGCCGGCTTGCATCAGCAACCGCACCATGGCAACATTGCGGCCCAGCACCGCATAGTGCAGACCGCGATGCTCATTGTTCCCGGCTGTGTCCATGTGCACGAGTTCCGGTCGCCGGTGGAGCATTGCGCGCACACCTCCGACATCGCCGGTCTCGACCGCAGCGACAAAGCGGCTCATGGTGACGCCATCCACGAAGGCTTTAAGCTTCGGCCAACTATCGAAGCCATAGGCGCGGGCAAGCACCAGTTGGGCATCGCTGAGCTGGAGTACGTGTCCTTGCGGTCTCGAAATGGCGTGCGGGTAGTGTGCCCGCACTTCGTCAATTGCCGTTGGTTCACCCGCCTGAAACGCCTTCAATAAGTCCTTCGCCTGCTTTTTGAGCTGGTTGAGATTGGGCTTATCAGGCAACGCGCGTGTGGGTGTCCTCGGAGAGGATGGGGACATGATGACCTCCTTTGGGCCGGGTCGGCCCGTCGTGCCCGATGTCCGCTCGTTCGGGCGAAAGGAAGATCACCATTGAGGTGTCTCGAGACAGCATGTCGTTCGGTAGGCTCAGCCCTTCCCGCGGACCGGCGGCGCCCGATGCGCACAACCACATGCTACCACAGGGCCAGCTCTCGGCGAAGAGGAGCTTGGGTCAGGTGGAATGGGCTCTCAGAGAAATGCCTCATCAGGGCGAGATTTGGCTCGGGTT
>DATJKY010000814.1:0-4214 GCA_035490955.1 Terriglobia bacterium
ATCAGTACGTAGCTCCGAGGCATGCTGATATCTCAAGTTGCGGTCTTTCTCCAGACACTTGTTGATGATCTGTCCCAGTTCGTTTGGTAGTGCTGGATTCAGAGTTGTAGGCAGACTTGGTCGGGCATTGAGAATGGCATCAAGGGTCAATACCCGATTCTTTCGGGCGAAGGGCCGCTGCGCTGTGGCCGATTCGTAAAGTACCACACCGAACGAGAACAGATCGCTCCGTCCATCAATCTCTTCCCCTCTGACCTGCTCGGGGGACATGTAGGGAGTTGTGCCCGGGATGACGCCTTCCAGAGTAAGCGATTCCTCTTCGGACTGATCCTCTCCCACCAAAGCGCAGATCATCTTGGCTAACCCGAAATCAAGAACCTTGGCTCGTCCCGGCCCGACCACAAAAATGTTCCCCGGTTTGATGTCTCGGTGGACGATCCCCCTAATATGGGCAGCTTCCAAAGCGTCGGAAGCCTGAATGCCCAAGTCCAAAAGCTCGTCGTTTGAGATTGGGCCCCTACGAATCCGCTCCTTCAAGGTCTCCCCTTCGAGCAATTCCATCACAATCACTGGCTGGCCATTGTGCTCCTCCACTTCATGGATCATGCATATGCCGGGGTGATTCAAGGAAGAAGCAGTACGGGCCTCCCTCTCAAAGCGTTGCAAGGCTCTTTGATCGCGCCCCAAGTTCTCGGGCAGAAACTTCAAAGCCACACGACGCCCGAGGCGGATATCCTCCGCTTCGAAGACCACCCCCATACCGCCGCTGCCCAGCTTTCTAAGAACGCGGTAATGCGAGACGGTCTGGCCAATCAGTTGCGATGAGGTGCAGCCCATTGGCGGGAATGTTACGGCGAAGACCAAACGGGGTCAACTGCTCGGCGGGAAGTGTCGCAGCAATATGAGAAGTTCCTCCTTTTGCAAAGTAGAAAGTTCCGCTTTGATGGGTCATGGCGGAAACACGAGAGGAGCTGTGGATGTCAGCCAAGGAGCGGGATCGGCTCAAGGTCCTGCACGAAGTCCACAAACGACACATCACGCAGCGGCAGGCGGCGGTGGAGTTGGGGGTAAGCGTGCGCTGGGTGCGGAAACTGCTGGGGCGCTGGCGGGCGCGGGGAGACGGCGCCCTGCGCCACGGGCTGCGGGGGCGATCCTCGAACCGGAAGACGCCGGAAGGGGTAAAGCGGCGGGCGGTGGAGGTGTACCGGCAGAACCAACAGGCCAAGTTGTGGCACGACTACGGCCCGACGCTGGCGGCGGAAGAGTTAGCCCGGCAGCACGGGATCGTGATTAGCCGCGAGACCTTGCGGCAGTGGCTGATCGAGGCCAAGTTGTGGCGGCGTCGGAGGGCGCGGGTGGAACAAGCGCACGTATGGCGGGCCCGCCGGGCGCGCCACGGCGAGCTGGTGCAATGGGATACCAGTGAACACGACTGGCTGGAAGGACGGGGGGAGAAGCTCTATCTGATCGCCATGATCGATGACGCGACCTCCGAGTTGACCGCCCGCTTCGTGGCGCACGATTCCACCCAGGAAAACCTGCGGCTTCTGCGCTGCTATGTGGAGCAGCATGGGCGCCCGCTCTCGGTGTACACCGACAAGGCCAGTTTATTTCAGATCGCGCCACGGGCAATCCATCATCGCGATGCTCCGGAACAACAACTAACCCAGATTGGCCGAGCGCTGCAGGAACTCAACATCGAGTGGATCCCGGCCCATTCGCCCCAGGCGAAGGGGAGGATTGAGCGTGCGTTTCAAACTGCCCAGGACCGGCTGGTCAAGGGATTGCGACAAGTGGGGGCCCAGGGTGCAGAAACCGCGAACCAGTATCTCGAGCAGGTCTATCTGCCGCTGTGGAATCGGCGTTTTCGTCGCCAGCCGCAACTGGCAGGGGATGCGCACCGGCCGCTGCTGCCAGGAACCAATCTCGACTCCGTGCTGAGCATTTGCGAGAGTCGGGTGATTAGTCAGGATCACACCGTTCGTTGGCAGGGCGTGATCTACCGGGTGGAACGTCAGCACATCACCGCCGCCATGCGCGGAGCGCGGGTGCTGCTGGAGCGACGACTCGATGGCAGCACCTGGATGCGCTGGCGCCATCGCACCCTAGCCTTGGACGCTTGTGAAGTCCGGCCAGCTTTACCCATCCAACCGGCGCCTCAGCCGGCGGCGAAACCCATGCGATCCGAACGCGAGAAAGCCCTGGCCAAACAACGGAAACTCGAAGCACGCCGGCGATGGGATGCTATTTTCTCGCGGCTTCCCAATCGCCCAATCTGGCAAGTCATGAGAGATTCTTCGCCACCAACACGAGGGCTGCGCTAATGCTAGATGAGCGAATAAAGTGCTGGGCGAGGGAAGAGGGCTTAAATGTTTGTCCTGCTCCTTTAGGACCGAGAAGCCGCCGCCCCCTTCCCTCGCGCACCCATCCCCCGCTCTGCAAAAGGGGAACTTTCTACTTTGCTAAGAAGCGGAACTTTCTACTTTGCGTTGACACCTCGCCCTGCTGGAGCTAGGTCGGATCGCTTACGATGCGGCGAAGTCCGGGGCTTGATTGCCTGCAGCAGGGCCGAGTGCGCGATGTCACCGCTGCTCGAAGTTGCATGCCAGATTCCATCGGAGTACGATCTCGGAATCTTGCCTAGGATAAGCGGACCGTTCTTCCTTCAGTGCGCAAACCAGAGAGGGCAAGCGCGATGAACGTTCTTTTGCTCTCCATGCCGGATTACTTCGAGCACATGCCTCCGGTCGCGGTTCGCATGCCCAATGGAGCCCTGAGTTCGCTCGCGGGCAATGTAGATTCCCACCACCGGGTCGCGGTCGCCGACCTGATTCTCAGTCATGGGCGGGTTCAGGAAACTGTGATCCGGTTGATCCGCGAGCTGAATCCCGAGGTCGTAGGATTCTCGGTAATGACCTTTCAGCGCCGGACTGCTATTCGATTGATCGAGCTGGTTCGTTCCCTCAAGCCCGGCGTGAAGATCGTTCTGGGCGGTTATGACCCTGGTCTCGAACCCGAGGCTTATCGGGAAGTGGGCGCTGATTACATTGTGCGCGGCGAAGGTGAGGTTTCGTTCCGCGAGCTTTTGCGTGCGTTCGAGCGGGGGCAAGGCCTGGAAGATATTTGCGGCCTTACCTATCGGAATGGTGGGCGATGGCTCGACAACCCTGCCCGGCCTGTGCATCACCTGGAGAACGGGGAGATCCGGCAGCCAAACCGTGCGGCCCGTGTGCTCAAGGGCTACACGCTGCTCGGCCGCCAGGTGGACGTAGTGGAGACGTCGCGGGGTTGCACCTTTGACTGCAGTTTTTGTTCGATCATCCAAGCGCGAGGTCGTAACTTTTACACATACTCGCTCGAACGAGTCCTCGAAGACATTCGCGATGCCCACGAGCACGGGGCTCGCACCATCTTTCTGGTGGACGACAATATCACCCTGAATGTTCGCCGCTTCGAACAGTTATGCCACCGCATTATCGCGGCCGGGCTCAATAAGCTTGACTACTTTGTGCAAGCCATGACCTCGGCCATTGCCAACCACGGGGAGACCCTGGCTCCCCTGATGCATCGCGCCGGATTCCGCTACGTTTTTCTCGGGATCGAAAACATTCTGCAGGGAGATCTCGAATTCTTACGTGCCCGCGCCAAGAACACGGCGCGGGAAAACGGATGCAGTCAGGGCAATGCCACGATCAGTGCCATTAAATATTTGCACCGCAATAAGATGTATGTGGTAGGTGGGCTGATCGTGGGCAACCCGGACGATACCTCTCAGTCGATTCAAGCCAATCTGGCCTTCGCCAAGCGTTATGTAGATTGGCCTTATATTCAACACCCGACTCCTTATCCGGGCACTCCGATGACCGACGAGTTCCGCCACCGTGGTTACATCACCAACCAGCGCGTCGAAGAATACGACGGCACCACGGCAGTCGTAAGGAGCAAGTACCTAACCGCCCAGGAAATCGAATACCAGCGTTGGAAAGCCGAGCGCTGGATCAAGCTGCAGCACATGCCCGCCGCCTTTCGCCATGACCCTTGGTTTGTGCTGCGCTACGCTCCCCAGATGTTCGCCCACACCTTTCGCGGCTGTACTCTTCGTGGCCTGCTGGGGCTCGACGATGGGCGCAAGGATTTTGAGCGCTACCAGCAGATCCGGCGGGAAGAGCGCGCCTACCTTTAAGCTTCGTATGCGGTTGAAATTGCCTGAGTTT
>DATJKY010000815.1:0-5848 GCA_035490955.1 Terriglobia bacterium
CCATTTACTCTCCTCCTGCTTGCTAAGATTGGTGATCCCTGAGAGCACGTCCTGCGCGCGACCAGCCAGCTTGCCCTGCACATTTTCAAGCTGAGGTTTCAAGTCTACGGCACGACCGAGCTTTTTATTAGCCAGCAATGACTCTGCCTGAGCAAGAAGCCTCAGATCGTCCTGGTTCGGGCCCGGGCTAAGCAAATAGGTCAGAACCAAAGCCAAAATAACGGCCCCAGCGGCGATACCAACGGTAAGAGGTCGTTTCCAAACCGCAACCTCGCGTCGAACTTCCTTGACGCTCGACCTCGGCTTGGCCGGCGGTTGTGGTTCGATCGCGGGCTCAGCACCGGGAGGTGCGCCGGGATTCAGGGTCTTCAGCGCCAGTAAGCGGTGCATCACCGTGTCGCGGACCTTGTAGACCACACCCATTCCTCCCCGGCCTAAGACCTCAATGATTTCGTACCTACCCAGTTTGATCGATGGTCGGTCTCTCCAGAGTAGGTCAAAACCCCTAGTTGTCTGTTCGTCAGTTTCAGGGCTCAGCTATTTGCTTATCAAAGCTCGAAACTATGGGAACGATATTTAAGTCCCGCAACATTTGGGAACCTTTGCCCCGGATTAACACATTCCCTGACCCATCTTTCTGCTGTCAGAATGATCGTAACTCTCATCCTTGCAAAGTTTCTGCGTCACCTTGTTAACCGCCACCCGATAGCCGTCACTCGGACTTCAGCTATCGGGTCCCCGTTTGCGTTCACCTCCAGGGGTTGGCGCCAAGTTCCTTCATTTCCTCCATTTCCATTCCTGCTTTTCCTTGACTTACTTAACGCTATCTCTTAACGTAAGTCATTCTCTGCCTTTGGCCAAGTCAGGCGGGTTCGAATCATGCGCATTGTCTTTGTCGCCTCGGAGTGCGTGCCCTATTCGAAGACGGGTGGTCTGGCTGATGTCGTGGGAGCTCTGCCCAAGGCTCTCGCGGCAATCGGCCATGAAGTTGACGTCATCATTCCCCGCTATCGCACGACCAAGCCCGGGCGGACACGGCCCGAGGCCACCAGCCTTACCATTCCTCTCGCTTCCGGCTTCCGGTTCGCCTCCATTCAAGGCGCTGATGAGGAACAGAATCCCCGGCACTACTTGGTAGACTGCCCGGAGTTCTTCGAACGGGTCGGCTTGTACCGGGAAAGAGGAGTGGACTACCCAGACAATCACCTACGCTTCGCGGCGTTCTCTCTTGGCTCCCTGGAATTCCTGAAGCGTTTTCCCACCGCTCCGGATGTGATTCATTGCCACGACTGGCAGTCCGCCCTGGTCCCCATCTACCTGCGCCAACAGTACGCCAACGACTCCTTTTTCCGCCACACCGCGGTTCTGCTCACCATCCACAACCTCGCTTATCAGGGCCTCTTCCCACCCCAGATCTTACCGCAGATTTCTTTGGACGCGAGGTTGTTCACTATCGACGGGCTCGAATACTACGGAAATGTAAACCTGCTTAAGGGGGGGATCCTCTCATCAGACTTCATCAGTACCGTCAGCCGTAAATACGCGTCCGAGATCCAGACGGAAGAATTCGGCTGCGGCTTGGAAGGCGTCTTGCGCAGACGCGGTGACCGCCTTTATGGCATCTTGAACGGCGTCGACTATGAGGCCTGGAACCCTGCTACTGATAAGCTGATCGCTGCCAACTACACGCCGCAAGACCTGCGGGGCAAGACAACCTGCAAGAAGGCTCTACTGGAGCGGATGGGGATCACGGTCCCGGTGCTGGATCGTCCCCTGCTCGGCATCGTCTCGCGCTTCGACCCGCAGAAGGGGTTTGACCTGATCGCGCAGGTAGCCTACGATCTCGCAACCATGGACCTGTATATAGTTGTGCTGGGCACAGGGGAAGCAGAGTATGAAACCCTTTTTCGTAACTTGGCCGCCAGCTACCCCGCAAAGTTCCTGGTTACTGTCGCTTATGACAACACTCTGGCTCACCAGATCGAGGCTGGAGCAGACATGTTTTTGATGCCTTCGCGCTACGAACCCAGCGGGCTGAATCAGCTCTACAGCATGAAATACGGGACAGTCCCCGTGGTGAGAGGGACTGGCGGGCTGGATGACACCGTCCAGAACTTCGACGGTCAGTCCGGTACTGGCTTCAAATTCGCTCCCTATTCTGCTGACTCACTGCTGGACGCCATCCGGCAGGCAGTGAACTGCTATCGCCTGCCAGCAGCATGGTTGCACCTGATGCAGAATTGCATGGCCAAGGACTTTTCCTGGGATAGCTCCGCCTCAGAGTATGGCAAGATCTATGAGGCGTTGCACCGAGAGAAGGCTAAGGTTCATTGAATTGCCGCGGAAACGCAGTAGACAGTAGGCAGCAGGAACGTTTCAGCCGAGGCGTAAAGAGAGGGCGATGTTGGCTACGAAAACTCTACACTCGGTCGAGGACATGGAACGTACGCCCAAACCAGAGGCGAGCGGGGGTTACGAACTCGACGAAGGAGAGCTTATCTACATGTCTCCCAATAGCATGGAGCAATGGGAGATCATCCACCGCTGTTATCACCTTTTGCAGGACTTCGTGGAGGCTCACACCCTCGGTTTCGTGCTGGCTGACACGTGGTTCGAGATATTGCCGGGGGTGGTGCGAGCACCGGACGTGGCCTTTGTTCCCCGCGCTGCCTGGAAGCCGGAGTTGGACCCCAAACACGCCCTCAAAGTCGTTCCCGCTCTGATGGTCGAGGTTCTTGCCTCGAGCGATCCGGAACTAAGTCGCAAGATCGCACTGGAGTCCTCGGCCCGACCAGCACGCACACCGCGCGATCTAAGTAAACGCCTCAGGCAATACCTGGAAGCGGGAATCCTCCAAGTCTGGGTCTTGGACCCGGATGAGGGCGAGGCGGACGTGTATGCTGCCGGCAGCCTTCGTACCTTGACGACGAAGGACAGGCTGGAGGCCCCAGCTATTCTGCCGGGCTTTTCCGTTTCAGTGGCGCGGCTGTTTGAATGAGAGCAGTAAGTGGTCCGCAGTTCGCAGTCGGCGGTCAGTGCGACCGCCGGAGGGAAGCGGCCCGTCTGCCCTTGTTTCACTTTCGACCTTCGACTGTCGACTTTCGACTTTTTTCCATATGCCAAAAAGCCTGATCGTGGTAGGGGTGCAGTGGGGCGACGAGGGTAAGGGTAAGGTGGTCGACGTCCTCGCCGAGCACTTCGATATCGTCGTCCGCTATCAGGGGGGTGCGAATGCCGGACACACAGTAATCGTGGACAGCAAGAAGTTCGTGCTCCAGCTCCTTCCCAGCGGTATCGTCCGTCCGGACAAGACTGCGGTTATTGGCAACGGCGTGGTGCTCGACCTGGAAGCGCTCGCCGTTGAGCTGGACTCGATTGAGCAGGTGGGAATGCCTGTAGGCGATCGTTTGCGAATCAGTGATCGGGTCCACCTGATTCTCCCCTATCACCGCAGTTACGAGGTGGCGGTGGAGGCGGCCCGCGGCGCAGGGAAGATCGGTACGACCTCAAAGGGTATCGGTCCGACTTACGAGCACAAGGCTAGCCGCCGCGGCTTGCGTGCCTGCGACTTGCGTCACCCGGAGGTATTTCGTCAAAAGTGCCTTGAGGCTGTGGCGGAGCAGAACCGGCTAAATTCAGCAATGTATGGCGGTCCCACCCTGGACGGAGAGAGACTGGTGGAGGACTACTTGGCCCTCAGCCCTCGCCTCGTGTCGCGCTTGACCGACGTCTCTGGCTATCTCAACACCGAAATGGATAAAGGCAAGGGCGTGCTTTTCGAAGGAGCGCAGGGAACGCTTTTGGACCTGGACCATGGCACCTATCCCTTTGTGACCTCCTCCAGCGCTGCGGCGGGCGGGGCCTGTACGGGTACAGGCGTCGGTCCCACCCGCATTGGCGGCGTAGTGGGGATCGCCAAGGCCTACGCCACCCGCGTGGGAAGCGGGCCTTTTCCCACCGAGGCGCTGGGAACCGAGGGAGCGAAAATCCGGGAGCGGGGCGGCGAATATGGCGCGGTCACTGGGCGCCCGCGCCGCTGCGGCTGGTTCGATGTGCCCGCCGCCCGCTACGCCGCGCGCTTGAACCATCTCAGCGCACTGGTCGTCACCAAGCTCGATATTCTCGATCACTTGAATGAGATCCCTGTGGGCATGGAGTACGAGTGTGATGGGCAGCGGTTCTGCGATTTTCCACCTGATATCGAGACCGTGGAGCGGCTCAAAGTGCATTACCGGATGGTGCCAGGTTGGCAGCAGCCCACGTTCGGTTTGAAGGAGTATGCTCAACTGCCAGCGAAGGCCAGAGACTATCTGCAGTTTCTCGCCGAACACGTAGGGGTCCGGATCGCCATGGTCTCGACGGGCCCACAACGCGATCAAACCATCTGGCTGGACAAATCAGTCGTGAGTGGCTAGCAGACTTGATGGGCGGAACTTGACTTTTTGAGTTAACTTTTCCGGGCAGAGTCGCCAAGCAAGAGACCCCTCACCCCGTCCCGCGACGGGGACCACCCTCTCTCCCCTTGTGCCCCTTGTGGGAGAAGGCTGGCTTCTGCACCTTTTACCCTCTCCCTCGGGGCCCTTGGGGAGAGGGTGGCGAGCCGTAGCGAGCCGGGTGAGGGGGGTCACGGCTCGTCGATCTGAGGCGAAGCCTCAATGACTCAATCAAGTGGCAACTGACGTGGTCATTACGTTCGAACAAGCCCTCTCCCTCGTTCGAGAAAAGTTAACCGCGGCGCGCGCGCACCCCTCTGTGGAATCGTTGCCGCTTGAGCAGGTGCGAGGTCGCGTTCTCGCCGAGGACTTGGCGGCCGACCGTGACTACCCTCCCTTTCACCGGTCCACGCGCGATGGCTACGCCGTGTGCTCGGCCGAGGTTGTCGCCGCCCCCGTCTGGTTGAACTGTGTGGGAGAAACGCGCGCTGGGAGACCCTACGACGGAGACTTGAGGGGTCGGGCCCGCTGTTGCGTCCAGATCATGACCGGAGCTCCGCTCCCCGAAGGGACCGATGCCGTAGTGATGATCGAGCACACTCGCGCCGAGGACGACCGAGTGGAAGTTCAGCGGACAGTTGCGGCTGGCGAGAACGTAGTACGGAGGGGAAGCGAGGCACCGGCCGGACACGTCGTCCTGTCGCGAGGTCGGCGGCTGGGGGCTGGCGAGATGGGTTTGCTCGCCGCGGTGGGTCGGGCACAAGTCTGCGTCTTCCGTCAACCGACCGTCGCCGTCCTCCCCACCGGCGACGAGGTGGTTCCGGTGGAGCAAGAGCCTGAATGGTTTCAGATCCGCAACAGCAATTCCCTGGCGCTCGCGGCGCAGGTAGCGGCGGCGGGAGGCATTCCTAGACCGCTCGGGATCGCGCCGGACGATGCGCCGGCGCTGCGCCGTCTCATCGAGCAAGGGTTAGAAGCAGACCTGTTGCTCTTGAGCGGCGGCATCTCCGTGGGAAAGTACGACTTAGTCGCACAGGTGCTGGGCGACATGGGAGCGGAGTTGTACTTCCACGGCGTTGCCATTCGGCCTGGAAAGCCGCTGGCTTTCGGTCGTGTCGGCGACACATTCTTCTTCGGCTTGCCTGGCAATCCGGTTTCGACTTTTGTTACTTTCGAACTCTTCGCGCGTCTGGCTATCGCCCTGCTTTCAGGCGCCGAGTTTGAACGTCCTGTGTTCCTTCGCGCCCGGCTGGGCAAGGCGATGCGCCAAAATGCAGCGCTAACCGTCTTTATGCCCGCGCGGGCGGAGGTGGAGAGCGGTGATCCGGTCGTGAATCTGGTGAGCTGGCAGGGCTCGGGAGACTTGGTGGGCGTGGCTGCCGCCAATTGCTTTCTCGTCGTCCATCCTCAGCAAA
>DATJKY010000816.1:0-5699 GCA_035490955.1 Terriglobia bacterium
CGGGCTTCGTTGACGGTCAGCCGACGGCCCTCGAGCGACTGGCCGTTCAGGCCGTCGATCGCCCGCTGCATGTCTTCTCCCTCCGCCAACTCCACAAAGCCGAATCCGCGTGAGTTGCCTGTCATCTTGTCGCGTATCACCACCGCCGACGCTACCTGAAAGCCGGCTCCAGTTACGAATTCCAGCAGCGAGCTATCGGTGGCGCTATGCGGCAGATTGCCGACGAAAAGTCGTTGAGCCATGGGGTCCTCCGATGGGAACGGCCGTAAAGGGCCGCCCTCCACAGACTAAATGCGTTCTACGTTTTCTGCTTGCAAGCCCTTGGGGCCTTTCTTGACCTCAAAGCTCACCCTGGCGCCCTCTTCCAGGCTACGGTAGCCCTCGCCCACGATGGCGGAGAAGTGAACGAAGACGTCATCACCACTTTCGCGTTGGATAAACCCATAACCTTTGGAAGCGTTGAACCACTTTACTGTACCTTGTTCCTTCATGCTGAAACATCCTTATCTTGCTGGAATTCGCAATTTGTGGGAGCGGCAACGACGGGTAGACCCGGCGGACCGCTGTAAAACCGCGGGGTCACAATCAACCAGTCGAGGCACACGGCCTAGGGTTGTTGCGAGGCTCATCGGAATTACAACAACAAACTGCCGACGCATCATAGCACGTTGCCTGCGGCTTGACACAAGAAAAATCCGCTCTCCACAGTTGGATGTTTCCCCCGCCTGACTGTACATCCTGCGGGCTTTCCCTCGACTCTCCGCGCAAACGGCAGGCCAGCCCCCACGCACCTAACGTTCGCTACGCGCTACGCGACTGTTAATTGATCTAATACAGCCCATATGCTACCGTGTAAATCTGGATGAGGACGCCAGGCTTACTTTGCAGGGTCATCGTGGGCTGGCTTTCCAGCGGGCGCGTAACGCGGAAACCGCCCTCGAACACTCTTCTGGAGGTGCACAGCCAGAACATCGATTATCTCGACGTAGCCGAGAGAGTACGTCAGCTTCAGCAGAAACCCACATAAGCCGCCCGCCTCGGCTGAACTTCGCGCCGGTCGCCGACCGGTTCTGCCGCCTCATCATGAAACGCCTCCTGCCAGTCCTATTGACTCTCTTGTACTTCGAGGTCGGTGTGCTGCTAGTGCTTATCCCATGGTCCTCGGTTTGGACCAGGAACTACTTCGTCCATCAATCTCCATGGATCGCAGCGGTGGCGAAGAACTATTTCGTGCGGGGCGCCGTATCAGGCATTGGGCTGGCAGATGTATGGCTGGCAGCCTATGAGCTGTGGCACCTGCGGCGGCGTGCGCACAGTTAAGTCGTATCAGCTCCCCGCCATTGTCAGCGTAGAATCTCATGCACCGTTCTTCTATCACTTCATCGTTGCGGCTCTGCTACATCACGGACCGGCTTGCCTTGGGGGCGAAGCCGCTAATGCCTCTCATTCAAGATTCGGTGCGCTCCGCAGTGGACCTGATTCAGATCCGCGAGAAAGACCTTGCGGCGCGCCCGCTTGCCGAACTGGTGCGGGCCGCCGTCGAATGCGCGCGTGGAACCCTGACGCGCGTCGTCGTGAATGACCGGCTGGACGTCGCACTGGCGGTGGGCGCCCACGGCGTGCACTTGGGCACGCAGTCTTTGCCAGCCCTTGCAGTACGCCGGTGGGTACCAGATAACTTTCTGATCGGAGTCTCGTGCCATTCGATCGAAGAGGCGCTGGCTGCTGAGGCGGCGGCAGCGGACTACATAGTCCTCGGTCCCATCTTCGCGACTCTTTCCAAACTTGCCTACGGCCTGCCTCTGGGACTCGGCAAACTGCGCGAGGTTGCCGCAAAGGTCCAGGTTCCCCTGCTCGCACTCGGCGGCATGGACATACAACGGGTCAAGCCCTGCCTCGCCGCCGGCGCCACCGGCATCGCCGGCATTTCAATCTTCCAAAACAGCGACTCGCTCCAAGCACGCGTGCGTGAGCTACGCGCCGAGTTCACTTCTGCGTAGTGTGAGCGCCGGGCAGTTCGTGTACTTGTCAATGTAGGTGGGTCACATTGGAGTCACGGCCGTGATCCTCGGCCATGCTCCTACACTTCTTGGTCTTTTCCCTCTACAATCGGCTTCAAGGGGATGCGGATTCTGCGCTCGAGGTGTTTTCTTGACTCGTCGCCCGGTGATCACTCTCACGACCGATTTTGGTCTGACGGACCATTTTGTCGGCGTCATGAAGGGCGTCATCCTCAGTATCAATCCCCAGGTCGACCTGGTCGACCTCAGCCATCTAGTCGCCGCCCACGACATCCTCGACTGCGCCTTTCTCATCGCACAGAGCTACCGCTATTTTCCGCGGGACACTATTCATCTGGTGGTCGTTGATCCGGGCGTCGGCTCGAACCGGCGTCCAATTCTGGCCACCACGGCCCACCACAAATTTGTCGCCCCGGACAATGGAGTGCTTTCCCTCCTCTACGACCGGGAAGAGTCCTTTGAAGTACGCCATTTGACTAACGACCGGTATTTTCTCATGCCGGTCAGCAGTACCTTCCACGGTCGGGACATCTTCTCTCCAGTGGCTGGATGGCTGAGCACGGGCGTGCAAGTGGAACGATTTGGCGAGCGTATTGCTGATTACGTGAGGCTGGCTATGCCCGCGCCTCTGCGCTTGCCAGAGGGTACAGTGACCGGCGCCATTCTGAAGGTCGATAGTTTCGGGAATCTGATTACCAATCTCACGCCTCAGGATTTACCCGAGCTGTTTGCGGAGAAGCCGCCTTCCTTCACTATGATCATCAATCACCAGACGATTACGCGCCTCGTTACCTCATACTCCGAGGGCAAGCCTTCAGAGCTATTCGCGATTCTGGGAAGTTCGGGGTACCTGGAGGTCTGCACCAACCAGGATTCAGCGGCCACGGTTTTGAAGGCCAGCCGCGGCGACGAGGTTAAGTTCGTGCCTGAGAGGTCAGGACGGCAATCGGGGCTCACGGTTTATTCTCGGCCCTGAATCCTGAGCGGCTAATCTTTCGATCGTGACCCTTGCCACGCGTTGCCGCTCCATCTCCGCCACTGTGTAACGGCGGCCGTCAAAGACAAAACTTTCGCCGCCGTGCGGGATTTCTCCCAACTGGGCGAGGACAAAACCCGCCAGCGTCTCATAGCCGGTGCCGCGCGGCAGGGAGATGCCGTAGTCGTCTGCCAGTTCGCGCAGCCCCAGGGAAGCGTCGACCATGAGAACGTTGTCGCCGACTCGCTGGATCGCCCTCTCTTCGAGGTCGTACTCGTCCTGGATCTCACCCACGATCTGCTCCAGCACATCTTCGATGGTCACCAAGCCTACGAAAGTGCCAAATTCATCGACCACCAGAGCCATTTGCGAGTGTCCCTTGCGAGCTTCATCGAGCATCTGATGGAGGGGCATCGTTCCCGGAACAATCATGGGTTTGTGAAGGAGAGTGGCGAGCTCGAACGGCGCATCGAGAGCGACGCCCTTACGCTGCCGTTCCAGGAGCACACCCAGCAGATCTTTGGTGTACAGGACGCCCGCCACCTGATCCGGCGCTTCCTTGTAAATGGGGATGCGGGAGTGCTGGTCTTTGACGACTTGATCGAGAACCACCCGCAAGTCCTGGGTCAGGGGTAGGCGGGTGACCTGGGGCCAGGGGACCATGATCTCCCGCACCCGCACGCGGTGGAGGTCGAACACGCTGTGGATCATCTCCTCCTGCCTTTCGCCCAGCAGCCCACGCATGCGGATGCCGGAGACGATCAGCTTGACCTCGTCGGGGGTGTGGAAGGCGCGATGACTCCGGCCGGAAGGGCCACCCAGCCCTTGAATGACACGTTCGGCCATAGCGCCGAGCGCCCGTACCGGTAACTGGCTAAACTTGAAGTACAGTGTCATAGGACGGGCGACAAACAGGGCTACTCGCTCGGCGCGCTCGTAAGCCAGTGTCTTGGGCACCAGCTCGCCGAGAACCATAAGGATGGTGGTGACCAGCAGGAAGGCAATGCCCACGGCGATGGAGTGGGCGATAATCAGGGAAACATACCGGTGCAGGCGGCCCTCCAGCACCTCCTCTAGAGCGGTGGCCATAATGCCTTCACCGAGCCATCCCATGAGCAGGCTGGCTACGGTGATGCCCAATTGGGTTCCCGAAAACAGCAACCCGACGTCGGCCAGAAGCGATTGCAGCAGCCGAGCGCGAGTATCACCTTGCTCGGCCAACTGCTCCAGGCGTGTTCGCCGCACGCTCAGAAGCGCATATTCCGCGGCGACGAAGAAGGCGTTCAGCGCCACCAGGGCTACAATGAGGAGGATTTTCAAGGCCGTAACCACGGGGCAACCGTGAACCTCTAGAGGGTGTGAGAGCGAAGCGCCAATTCCCCTCCTCCAGACTAGCCTAGCTCAGGGTCAGCCGGTTTTGAGCCCTCCTCCGGGGTGCTGAAGCCCACCATGTTCAAAGGCCAAAAAGGAATGACGCTGGGCTGCACAAGTAGCTTAGAGGAGCCCACCTCCGCCATGCCTTGGCCCAGGGGGCAGAGAGCCGCGGGATGACCCCGGAGCATAGGCGTAACAGGGGCATCAGGGCTCGAAGACGATGAGTTTAGCCTGGGAGAGGGGCAGCGAGAAGTCAAACACCTCGGGGCTCGCCGGGTCATAGCGGTCTGTGATGCCTAGGAATCGGGCCTCGACGGGTTGGGTGGTTGGCATCAGGAACTTGCCTTCCTTCAACGTCCCCTTGCGCAGCGTTACCTTGAAATGGTCCCCCTGCGCTTCAATGCGATCAATGTCGGAAAACTCCACCTCGTCCGCCCCGCCCGCGTCGAGCTGCAGGGGCAGCACGGTCAGCGCCGGCACCGACTCGAGCAGTGAGCCGCGCCCGCCGGGCGGGTAAAAGTCCAGATAGGCGTCAAAGACCTTGGTGACCTTTCCGGAAGCGTCGGTGACCGTTGCGGTGTAACCAAACCGCTTCCACTGCTTGACGATCTGCTGGCGTTCCTGCGCGGCGGACAGGTCCGCCTGATAAGGCAGGCTGCCCTGGTACAGAACCGCCTTCTCCACGCGCCGTTCTTTCAGTTCAAAGTGCTTGTAAACGATGGCCGAAGTATCTTCCTTCACGACGATGGCATTGCGCTGGATCACAACCCGCCGGCCCTGAGGGCTTATCTGATATAGCGTGTCGGCGTCGAGCGTCCACGTCCATGCCAGCAGGATACCCGGAATGGTGACGAAGCACCTGAGACGGATCATCGTGGAGCGTAGCTGTCTAGCTCTTCTTCTTCGTCTTTGCGCTCTTGTATTCGGTCTGAACTGAACCCGTGATGCTCTGCAACATCCCCTGAGCGCTCGCTGCGTACTTGCCGTTGGGATCAAGGTTCAGGTAAGCTTGCAGAGCCTCGACCGTGCCCGCAGCGGGTACCACTTTGCCGTCCGGTCCCATGGTGGCCTTGCCCATCAGGGCCTGGGCTTCGAGGAAGTAAGCATCAGCGTACTTGGGATTGATTTCCGTGGCTTTCTTGAAAGCAGCGGCAGCCTCATCAAGTTTCCCCGAGTTGGTCATGATAGCACCCAGGTTATAGTAGGCCTGCGCCGCGTTCGCGGGATCGAGCTCGGCCGACTTCTGGAACTCCGCCTGGGCCTCCGGGATCTTTCCCATCGAGGCGTAAACGCTGCCCATGGCATTGTGAACGTTGGCGTCGTTGGGG
>DATJKY010000817.1:0-3465 GCA_035490955.1 Terriglobia bacterium
CACACGCCTCGTCGGTCTGAGGCGGAGCCCGACGCCGACCTACCCCGCCGGCAGGCAACTTACTGGGCTAGCACGACAACTCGCGTAATGGTCGCGAAGCGCGTGTACTCTAAACGCTTCGGCGAGACCCCGCGGACTAACAGTCTTGATTTTAAGCCTATGGCGTTGTTGAAGGAGTAGACTGCGGTATACCGATCATTCAGCAATGTCGAGTTTTGGTATAAGGCCACCCCCCTGTTAGATTCTTAAATCTCGGATCCTTGACAAAACGACTCCAACATTGAAGGGGAGCGAAGGTCAAGGTGGGAGTGAGTGATAGGAATGATAGGAGTGATGGGAATTCTCCGCCGCGATCGGCAAATCAATGCGTTTCGATGGCTCGTGATCGGTGCGAAGCGAAACTCGAGCCAGCGAAGCGGCTGTGCGGCAGCAAGATACGAAGGTGCAGTGGGGAATTCGACGTTGCTTGGCGGTGACGGTTGAGTCAAGCTGCGGCCAGCAGGCCGACGATGTGTTCGATTGCTTTATCGGCCCGATGGTAGGCAGCCTCAAGTCGACTGTCGGGTCGGTGCTGAGGATCAGGTTGATGGTGAAAGCGGCTGTTGGCGAGGGGACCACATAGGCGCTTGTGGAAGAATAGAAACAGCAGCGCGACCTGAACTCCCTTCGAGGTGAGGCGGTAGGCATAGCGGGTGCCGTCGCGCTCCAGCAGCGCGTGCCCCTTGAGCTTGCGCAGATCGTAACGGAGTTGGTTGAGGCCGTAATCTGCCTCGGAGAGGTGGAACGCGGTCAGGACCGCTTGATGGATTTCCTTCGCCGTCCAACCGCCGAGATGTGTGCTGCCATGCAAGAGCACCTCAAAGAGGCGGATGATGCGTGTATCCTGGATTTTGATGCCGGGATAACGGACCGAGCCGACGGTGATGGGTAGAGCCATCCGCTGCAAGAGCGGAAAGTCAACGTGAACGTTGAGCCATTGGGCCTGGAAGGCGGCGAAGCGGCTGATGATAACTTGGAACTTCTGCCGCACCTCATCGAGATGCTCCAAGCGCTTTTTGAGACCGAAGTCGTAGAGGTTATTGGAGCAGAGCTCGTTGCGCAAATACATCAAGAACTTCTCGTACTGCCGGAGAACCGCATTACGGAAATACACCCGGAACACGTGATGACCGTGCGCGATCTGATCGATGATGGTGGAAAGCTTGCCCCGATGCTTGCGCTGCAGGCGGGTGCCGAAGATCTCGGCAATCTTGTGCGCTGTCAGGCGCCATAGGCCGAGTTCGCAGCTTCGCTCAAACAGTTTGTGGATTGGAAAGTTGCGTTTGAAGATGATGTTCCAGCAATATTCGACCTGACTGATGGCGTAGATGCGCGATAGCTTGACCTGCTTGCGCTCCTTGGCGGAGAATTTCGGGCCAAGGATGAATGTCCAATAGTCGAGCCGCTTGCGAATGATGTCGGGGCTCAGCTGATCGGCCGCAGCCTGCAGGGCGGCCACGTCGTCGACCGCAAGAAAGGCGTTGTCATTCTTGCGGAAGCCAATCTTGGCGTGTCTGAGCTGATGCTCGATGAAGCTGTGGCCGTTGAGGAAGTACGTGGTTCTGAACGGGAAGAACGAGGCCACACGCATGACGATCGGGCCGAGTACTTCGTCGTGGATGTAGAAATAGTAGTGGGTGAAGCGGCTCCACTGGTTGGCGAGGATACGGTGGTTGGGGTCCTGGGTGGGATATTTCGGCATGGTGATGCGGAAGGTCCGGCCGACCTCCATGCTCTTGAAAATGAAGTACACGCCGTAGGCATCCTTCTTTACCATTCGGCGCAGCCAGGGCAGGACAAAGTCCTCCTTGCGCACCCCCTTCTCGGCCCAGCGGATCGGCGTTCGATGATTGCGGGCGAAGGCTTCCACCCAGCTCTGGTAAGCGTCGGTCCGCTGACTTAATGTCTCCTTGGTGATCACCGCAACGCCGACGACCTGTCGGAAGAAGTGAACCACTTGGTCGGGCCGTGACAGACCGGTGAGATAGCCGTGAATGACGATGCGATCGAAACAGTGATAGGCGAACGCCACCAGGTTGCCGAACAGCTGGGTGAATAATTCCATGGCCAAGCCCGCAAACGTCGCGAAGGGTCGCAGCAGGATCAAACGTGGACCGGGCAAACGTATGGTGGACGGCAAGAGTTTTCGCCTGGCCGACGAGGTTCGCTATATTCAGCGGCGGGCCGCCGAGCACGACAGCCGCATCGTGAGCATCGGTCAGGTGGTGCTGTTCTCCAGTGAATCCGGCGATGCCTGGATGCTCGATCCTTCCGAGCACCTCGCCGTTCGCCTGGCGAGCGACGGGCAGCCTGAGCCGGTCCATATCGAAGACACCGAGACCACCTTCACGGTGGCCTGGACGGGTCAATACCGGATTGTGGGACCGGCCTTCCTCTACACCGATCGAGACAGCAGGCGGCTTACCACCATGTTCGGTTATCCAACACGGAAGCTCGCAAAGGTGGGCGCGACCAGCGCGAGCTCCGGCGGCTATGCGTTCAGATTTCTGACTCGTGCCCGCGCTAAAATTTCAAATATGTTTGGCTAGCTCTTCTGGCAAACCCTCGCGCCACGTCAGCAAGTCGTCCTCTCTCAACGCGTGCAGATGCACCGCGGCGAGAGGGGCAGCATCGATAGCTTTCTGATTGCCGCGCTTTTCTTGACCAAGAACGTAGCGCCGCAGCTTGGTTGCCGCATCGGATCGCACCTCACGACCTGTTCGCCGCCTTTCTCGAGCATCGCGTTCCTTGACGTAGGATTCAACGGCCGATCGGACGGTAGGGGCCGGGCCCGCCGCCTGTGCCGCGGCTACTGTTCTGGCCCGAGTGACGGCTTCCCGTGCCGCCTTATTGGCCTGCTCAAAGGTTAGGGTCCCCTCGGTTGGCTTGTCGTTGACATCGTTGGCGATGGCAATGGGCGCCTGCTTGTAGTTGGCACCGTCGTGATGATTGCGCCAACGGACAAACCAAACGCCGCTCTGTTTTCCTTTGCGATAGCCGAGGTGCGCTTCTGCATCGAGGCGACGCCAGTGCACGCCAAGTCCCAGCTTCGAGCGGGCTTTCGCCGTCGTGACTTGAGCCTCGATGAGTGTTTTGGACATCGTTCAATGGGCACTTGAGTTCGTTGAATATTCGTCGAATATACATCGATGGGTTTCAGCGAACAATAGTGAACTACGTTTATTCAACCTATTGATTTAGTTGGACGTTGGCGGACGCCAGCGGACCGGCAGAGGCTGTGTAGTAGGCCCTCTCAAGGCTGAAACAGGGGTTCGATTCCCCTTGGGAGCGCCAATGATTTCAACGATTTAAATAAGTCATTGAGAGCGGGTCCCCGAGCTTCTCCAACTTTTCTCCAACTGCCGAAAGCGGGCCAGTCGGATTAGCCTCCCTCCTCCATCATGCAAGCGCGTAGCGAGGCCGCAT
>DATJKY010000818.1:0-4116 GCA_035490955.1 Terriglobia bacterium
GCAGCTTGGAAGCGACGCAGGTGACGAAATCGTCGAATGGTATGGCGCCGTCAAAAATAGAAACGCTCGCGATATGCAGCGGAATCTCAGGGCGTTCGAGGTAGAGAAAGGCTGCGTCCGCTGCCGATAGGCGCCGGTTTGAAACCAAGTCTTGCATGTGCTCGTGTGCTCCACCAGGTCTCAGGCCCCCGTTTGACAGCGCACAAGGCATTTCCCTGAGACCCGGTCCCTGCCAAATTAGTTGCCCCCAAGCTCACGGCGCCAGCCAGCGGCTGCCACGAGCCAGAGAGCGAACGCGCTTGGAAGGCCCTCCTTTCAGGAGCGAAGCCAACCGCATCTCTGTTAATAGCCCAATAGAACTTGCCGTGCCGTGACACGAGTCACAGGTGAATGTGACCTGAGTCACATGAGACGGCGATTCCTGCTTTCGATGAGCCCCGCCTTGGACAGAACGCGGCGGACCTTTTTCGGCGAAATTGACAAGCGCGCGGCCACACGCGAAATCTTGCGGCCCTCGCGCTTCCACACCTTGGGTATTACGATGCTCGCAAACTCCTCGGTGATCTGCTGGAAGGTCTTGTCTCCCACAATACCCTGCGACCATTGACGAAGCACGGAGTCAATTGTACCGCCTTTCACGAGCTTTTTCCTCAGTGTCTGCAGATCCTCCCAGACGTAATCCTCGCCTTCCGGTTTGAGGAGCGCCGCCGCTCGATCACAAGACTCACTGGCCGCGTACGGGTCGCCGAAGAAGTCGTTGGCGAGCACGAAACCTTGCACGATGTACGCCCTGGCAAGGAGCCGCCGATTCTGTGTGTGCTTGGCAAGCTCCACGGCCTCATGCGCGAAGTCGAAGGCGAGCTGGGCTCGGCGGCTGAGATCCCATTTGTCCTCAATCTGCTCCTCAAGCTTGGCGTTCTCAACTGTCGCTTGCAGGATGCGCGCCCGGGCCTCAAGGATGTAGTCTTTCCTCTCCTCCCCCAGCCGGTAGGCCGCGGCAGCCTCGGTTGCCGCACCGTCCAGGTCTCCACCGTCCAAGCACAGCAAGCCGCGATCGACGCGCACCGTTCCCAAGCCCCGATGATCGTCGTAAAGGGTGTAGATCAGTTCTGCCTGGGAGAGATGGGCAAGCGCCTCCGTGCGAAGCCCTTCGAGATGTATTCTCTCTTTAAGCTTGGGAGACGCAGCGGGCAACGGGTTGCGTCCGCCCCCTTTCAATCGCCGCGCAACTTCCCTGTCGATCTTCTTTCCGAGGCGGAACGCAATAAGGCGTTTCACGAACGCCATGTTGGCGAGCGCGCGAGCGAGATTGCGGTGTTGCGGATTCCGCTGCTTGTACTCCTCGATGGAATCGGCGAAGTGCTGGAGTGCTTGATCGTACCTGCCTTGCCGCCGGGCGATCCTCCCGTAGGCAGACTGGATGTTGCCCCGAGTTACATGATCATCCGTCCCGAACAGAACCGCCTCGGCCTCCTTGAGGATGCTCCTCGCATCCTGCGGCTTACCTGCCTGAAAAATGAGCCAGCTCTCCAAGACTTGCATGACCGCAGCCATCTTGGGATAATCCAACTGCAAGGCGAGCCCTTTCCCTTTAACGGTGTACTTCAGAGCGGTGTCGTACCGACCCATCCTTCTCTGGCACCGCCCAATCCAGAAGTTCGCAATGGCCACCGGTTCCTTATCTAGGATCTCGTTTTCAAAGGGCAGGACGGCCTCGAAATGGCGAATCGCGCTCTCGAAGTCCTCCTCCGACATAGCCACTAAGCCTTCCGCCATTCGGATGTGCAGGTAATCACAGAGGGGAAGAGCGGCCCTCAGGCCCTGGGGAAACCGCGACAGCAGTTCCTTCACCAGGAGCGGTTGGTCGAATCCAATGTCCACCCACTGGGCGAGGTAACCGAGGAGAGCAGCAGCGTTCTTCTGCGACGGATCGAGAGACAGAAGAAGAGGGCGATGGTTCTCCAGCCAATTGATTCCGCTCTCGATGCGGCGAGAGGCGAGATCGTCCCGGAGCCGCGCCAGGAAATCCTCGGAGATCGGGATTTTCGGCGTCTGAATCGGAGTTATCACAGACCCTCTAGGCTCATAATCTAGCTTATGTTATCCCGTTTGTCAAGGGACTCGGACGCGGGTAGTGGGTCGGTTTGCCCCCGTAGCGGCGAGTTTACGTCGCCAGGTGGAGGCGTAAAGCCGCCTCGACACCCACTGCTCGGACGTGTCGAACAAGCACGCTCGAAGCGATGTAAGTGATCAGGTAGGCCGTACCAGACAGCTTTTCTAACGGGCGATTCAGTGATTTAGGTCACGTCCCGATGGTGATGATGCCCTCGTTCGAGGTTTCCGTCACCTTTACGGGATAATGCGTTAGTAGTCGCGCCGTAATCCTTGTTGGTAATTGACTCGGATAGATTGTTGAGCTACGGTCAGTGCAGGTAGGGCCAGCCCTACCGTGGAAAACCTGAGGATGGATGTAGGGGAGTCATCTGAACGAGTGTAGGTGAAAACCCCATCAGGCTAACGGAGAACTTGAGACCTAGCGACGGACTAGCTTCGGAGCCAGGAGGCGCTCAATAAGTGACCGGTCCTCAAACCGTACCCCGGCCCAGCGCTCGTGTCTCAACGGCAAAAGGGCACTACTTGTCTATGAAGACTGTGGGGAATTGAGATGCCTTACCGCGGCTCTGCAAGAACGCGGGTTTGAGGTTTACCGCGGCGATTCCTACGCTGAGGTTTTGCACCAACTCGAATCGAGTTTTTCCGATTTTGTCGTGCCAGGGAGGCGCGCGGTTTCAAGGAAAGCCCGTGCTGGAACAGGCCATTGAAATCGACCGGCGAATGCCTGTCGTGGTGCTGACGCGCTGTCTGGATATGAAGTGCTACGTGGACGCGATGCATTTGGGAGCTCTGGATTACATGGATGGCCCACAGGCCTCGGTGGAAATCGCCCGGCTGATTGAAACCCACTCCCGGCCGCATGGCGCCGCCGCATCCGTCTGAGGGTTGGGCCGAGTAAGCGCGTTTGGACGCCCCCGTACCGTCATTTGGCAGCGCTTTCCGCCCAGGCAGGGGGAGTAGGAATGTGGACAACGCGCTAGGTTTAGTAGTGACAGGCGGGGGTGCTCGCGGCGCTTATCAGGCCGGCGTCTTGAAACGCATTGGCGAGATAAAGCGGGTTCAAACGCACGGTAATCCTTTTCCAATAATCGGAGGCGCGTCCGCTGGAGCAATTAATGGGTCTGCCCTGGCCGTGGGCAGCGACGATTTTGCTTTGGCCACTCAAGTTATCGCACGGCTCTGGTCGGAACTCAAGCCGTCCGATGTCTTTCGGTGCGATCTTTTATCCCAGACACGCACTTCCCTGGCCTGGATACTAGACCTCTCCTTTGGAGGAATCGTTGGGGGAGGTAACGCCCGATCTCTCTTAGATGCCACTCCTTTGAGGCGCTATCTCAACAAACATCTCGATTGCGATCGAATCCAGGACAATATCAAGCGAGGGCATGTCTACGCGCTCGCCATTTCCGCCACCAACTATAACTCTGGGAAAAGCTATCTCTTCATTCAAGGAAGGAAAGGCCACCCGATGTGGAACCGAAGCCGGCGGGTGACACTTGCCACCAAGATTACGGTCGATCATGTTTGCGCGTCGGCGGCTATTCCCCTGGTCTTTCAGCCGGTAAGACTCAAAATACCCCGAGGTACGGCTTTTTTCGGTGACGGTTGTGTGCGCCTCCAACAGCCTCTTAGCCCGGTCATACGCCTCGGGGCAGACAGGGTTTTCGCCATTGGTGTCCGCTGCGAAAATCTCGAACATCAAGTGGAGACTGCGAACGGGAAAGATCCTTCCCTGGCACAAGTCATGGGGCTCATTTTCAATGTTATGTTCCTGGACCACCTTGCCACGGACATCGAACACCTCGAGCGGCTGAATGAGCTGCTCGGCAACGGCCACATCAGCGAGTCGGGTGTTGATGGATGTGAGAGGATGCGGCCCTTGACGCAGTTACTCATGACGCCTTCGGTCGATTTGGGACAACTGGCTGAGCAACACCAGAGAGACATGCCTTACCTGATCCAGTATTTCGTAAACGGTTTGGCGCGAGACGCGGCTTCGTG
>DATJKY010000819.1:0-6465 GCA_035490955.1 Terriglobia bacterium
ACCGCCTTTGGGGCTGAAGCGCAATCCCCCCTAAGAGGGCGTGTTTCTCCCCTCCCAACGCCATTACCGCAGGGGCAGGCCCCCGTGCCTGCCCCGTCCCAGGGCGGAGTGGATTTCCAGGGCGGGCGCAGGGGCCTGACAGTACCGTTTGCGACATCCGGGCCTGCGGGAGATTTCTGGACAGGCACGCGCCCCAGGAATACGTCGTTCCACCAGACAATGTCCCGAACGACGCGAAGGGGAACTGTGCCAATGCTTATCCCGACGCGGAGTGCTATATTACGGCAACCAGGGAAACCCGGAATTGTTTGCTTTGCGGCCTTAGCGACTTTGCACCCTTGCGTGACATCTTTTCAGTCCTACCTTGACGAAACGCCGTCCTTCGGGTTAAATTTAACTATCCGGTTAGTTAATTATGGCGACCCAACCGCAGGCCGAAACTTTAGCGCACCGTCAGGAACGGGGAGCGGACACCCGCGCCACGATCCTCGCGGCCGCTGAGCGCATTTTTGCCGATGCTGGCCTGGAAGGTGCGCGCATGGAGGCGATCGCCGCCAAGGCGGGCGTCAACAAGGCTTTGCTTTACTACTACTTTCGTGGCAAGGAGGAGCTTTACGCGGCCATTCTGGAGAGCCATCTGCAGGAGTTTCGTCAGCGCGCGTTAGAGATTCTCAGCGCTGACGGCTCGGCTCGCTCCACGCTTCTTCGCTACATGAGCTTGCACTTCGACTTTCTCGGCCAACGCCCGTTTTTCCCCCGCCTGATTCATCGGCTCATGACTACTGCCGAGCAACCAGCCCGGCGTCTCTTTCAGGAGTACTCTGCGCCGCTTTATCGGAAGCTTGTCGAGGTGGTGGAACGAGGGATTCGAACCCGCGAACTGCGGCCCGTAGACAGCCACCATACAGTTTATTCCCTGGTGGCCCTGACCGTGTTCTATTTCTCCGCTGCGCCTATCATCAAATCGGTCAGCCATATCGATCCTTTCGACCCGGCCAATGTACAGAGGCGCAAGCGTGAGGTTCTGAAGCTTGTGCGCTTCGGCCTGTTTCGCGAACCGGAGGCTCCCCTGCCATGAAGCGCAAGCTCCTGATCCTCCTTATCGTCCTTGTGGCGGCAGCCAGCGCCGCCATCTATTACTCCAAGAATCGGCGGGCGAAAGACCTCGTCCTGACGGGTATCGTCTCGACTGACGACGTCATTGTCAGCTCGCAAATTGAGGGCCGTTTGAGCCAGTTGCTGGTCAAGGAGGGGGACACGGTGTCCCGTCGCCAATTGCTGGCTGTCATTGACCCCGATGAGATGAGGGCCGATCGCGCGTTTTACGCGCATAGCGAGGAGGGCAACGCGGCACAGGTGAAAGAAGGAGAGGCGGCGCTGAAATACCAGGAGATGCAGACGCGGGACCAGATTCGGCAAGCTGAGGCGCAACTGGCCGCCACTGAGGCTCAGCAGGTTGAAGCTGTGGCCGACCTGGAGCGCGCCCGCCTGGATGCCGAGCGAGCCGACAGTCTCTTCAAGCAAGGGATTGTCTCTGCCCAATCCAACGACCAGGCGCGAACCACTTACGAGGCCGCCAAGGCGCACGTGGATTCCCTTCGCAAGCAGGTGCAGGCGGCGCAGGCTGCCGTCGCGCTCGCCCGCTCCAACCAGGAGCAGATCAGCGTGCGGCAGAGCCAGTTGGTGAATTATGAGCACCAGCTGGCGGCGGCCGGCGCCCAAAAGACCAAGGCACAGGTACGGCTCGGTTACACCGAAATTCGAGCACCTATCGATGGCATCGTGGATACGCGCGCCGCCCTTCAAGGCGAGGTGGTGAACCCGGGCCAGGCAATCGTGACCTTGATCAACCCTGATAACCTGTGGATTCGCGCTGACGTGGAGGAGACCTATATCGATCGAGTCCGCTTAGGGGACAAACTGACCGTGCAGTTGCCTTCGGGCGCCGAACGAGTGGGAACTGTCTTTTACCGTGGCGTAGATGCGGATTACGCCACGCAGCGCGATGTGAGCCGGACGAAGCGCGATATCAAAACGTTTGAGATTCGTCTTCGCGTCGATAATGGCGACCGAGTGCTGGCTACGGGCATGACGGCTTTTGTGGACCTGCCCCTGGAGGCTCACTGAGCCGGGTAGCGCGGACTTGGTTTGTAAGTCTGCGGCTTCAGGAGCACAAGCCGCACAGTTTCTGAGAAACGAAACTCTGCGCTACCCAGCGCGCTCGGAAATTGTGTTGACTTATTCAGCTGGGTCGATCGCAAGTTCGATTCCTGGTGTATCAGGGCATGGCTTTAGCCGTGCCGCAGGAAACACCTTCCGCGAGCAGGGCTTTTAGCCCCGGACGGCAACCTCAGCGGCTAAAGCCGCCCTCGTTTCGCCACATTGTGGCACGGCTAAAGCCGGCTAAAGCCATGCCCTGATTCAACCCTAACCACTAGCCACGGCTCTTCGAAGATGGGCGATATTGAAGTCGAACGAATCACCAAGTGTTTCGGCAGCTTCTGCGCCGTCAACGAGCTGAGTTTCAGCGTTGAACACGGTGAGGTGTTTGGGCTACTGGGTCCCAATGGCGCCGGCAAGTCCACCCTGATCCGCATGTTGACCACCCTGTTTCCGCCTACCTCCGGCTCAGCACGGGTGAATGGGTTTGACGTGGCCAACCAGGCCTACCAGGTGCGCCAGTCCATCGGCGTCATCCCGCAGGCCATGACCTCGGACTCAGACTTAAGTGCGGAAGAGAACATGATCATATTCGCTAAGCTTTACGGCGTGCCGCGCGAGCGGCGGAAACGCGTCACCAAAGAACTGCTGCAGGCGGTTGACCTCGAGCAGTGGATGGACAAGCCGGTGAAGCAGTTTTCCGGGGGAATGCGACGCCGGTTGGAGATCGCCCGCGGGCTGGTGCACGAGCCCAAAATCTTCTTTCTGGATGAGCCGACGACGGGCCTCGATCCGGCTTCACGCGTCGCCGTCTGGGAGATGCTCTCCAGGCTGAAAAAGGAACACGATTTGACCATCCTACTCACCACCCATTACATGGACGAAGCCGACAAGCTTTGCGATCGGATCGCCATCGTTGACCACGGGAAGCTGGTCGCCCTGGACTCGCCGTTGAAGCTCAAAGCTTCTATCCCCGGCACTAACATCCTGGAGGTGAGTTTCTCCCGAACCCCCGAGGGATGGTCCCAGACTCTGGAGAACCTTCCCGAGGTGGCCAGCGTGAAGACGCAAGATCACGTATTCCGGATTTCCTCGCATAACGGGCCGCGCACCATGGTGGAGTTGGTGGAAGCGGCGCGCCGCGCCCAGGTTGAGGTCACGTCGCTTTCCGTCCAGAGCACTACGCTCGACGACGTGTTCATGCACTACACCGGCCACCAGTTGCGCGACTCGCTGCAGAGCGCTGTCGCCTTTGACAGCAGCTTTATGTATCAGCGAGGACAGAGACCATGAACCGCGTTTGGGCTATCATTGAACGGGACCTGCGCCGTTTCCGGCGGAGCCCGGTCCTCGTCGTAATGTCGTTGATGTTTCCCCTCGCGCAACTCGTGGTTCTCGGCTACGCATTTGGGGGCAAGATCAAGAACTTGAGGGTGGCGGTGGTCGATCAGGACCATGGCGTGCCAGCCGTGAAGCTGAGAGAGATGTTCCAGGCCGTAGCCGCCAACGCACGAACCTTTGACACCGTTTCCTACAGCGACTCGAGGCAAGCACTGGAAGACCTGCGCAACGGAAAGCTTAACGGCGTGCTCAACATCCCGCCCGAATTCTCGCGCCGCATCTTCGCCGAGGCCAAGCCCCAATTGGCATTGATCGAAGACAACACGGACAACTTCGTGGCTTCGACGCTGGAAGCAACAGTAGCGGGGATGCTCGCCCCTTACAATCAAAAGGGACCACAACCGCGCTTACCGGCAGAGGCCACGCTGTCTGTGGTGGAAATGTATCCTTACGTGCCCTATATCCAATATCTGCTGCCGGGGACCATCGTGCTTTCTATCTTTATGGCGGCGATGATCGGCGGCGGCATCGTTTTTATCGACGACAAGGCTCGCGGCCTCCACGAAGGCTACCTGGTCACACCCATTCGCAAGCACGAATTAATTCTGGGTTTCACTCTGGCCGGCGCTATTCGGGCCATTCTGTCCGGCGTGGTACTGGTGACGTTAGGCTCTCTGATCGCCGGCATTCCCGACCCGCTCGACCCCGCCCGCCTCGTTCGGCTGACGATCCTCGTGGTGGCGACGGCGCTGGCGCTGATCAGCATGATGTTCCTCTTGATGGTGCGCGTCAGCGATCCGCTGGTGCCGCGGGCGATTTTCGGCGTGCTCAACACCGTGCTGTTCTTCCCCAGCGGCGCGGTTTATCCGGTGAACGGATTCCCCACCTGGATGAGAGCCATTGCGGTGGTTGATCCCTTCACCTACGCCGTGCATGGTTTCAAGGAGTTGGTTTTGAAAAACACCGGCTTGACCGCCATCGTCCCTGACCTAACATACCTGCTGGTGTTTACCGCCGTGATGATGACCTCAGCAACGCTGCTCTTTCGCCGCACACTGTAGCTTGGCGGCGTTCGGATGGCCCGCAACGGCACCGAACGTTGACGCCAGTATGCAACCAGATATGCTACCATTTGGCGGAGGATTGAAAATAGTAATCCCAAAAGGAGGCTTTAGTATGGTACGACAAATCGCGATCTCTATTCTGGTTCTAGCGTTTGGCATGCCAACAGCAGCATGGGCGCAGGAACCAACTTCCAGCACCAAGACAGCGACTACCTCCACCAGTCGTGCGGTTGCAGGGGAACTTGAGAAGGTGGGTCAGGATGGAAAGACGATAACCGTCAAAACGGCAGATGGAACGGAGCACGTCTTCAAGGTGACAGGAAAGACAGTCGTGACCGGCGCGGAGGGAGGTGCTAAGGGTGCTGCGCTAGCCGGCAAAGAAGGCAGCCAGGTCGTGGTGAAGTACACCGGCGAGGGAGCGGACAAGACTGCCCACGCGGTCGATGTTACTGGAAAGGATACTTTGAAGGCCACCGAAGGCACGGTGACGGCAGTGGGAAAAGGTGGTCGCACGGTGACGGTGAAGTTGGCGGATGGCACGGAGAAGACATTCGATATGGGCAAACAGGCCATGGTTGACACCGGACATGGAGTGTCTGACGCGAGCAAGTACACCGCTAAGGAAGGTGAGAAGGTGGTCGTTTACAGCACGGTGAAGCCCGCCGGGGATGTAGTCCACCTTTTCAAGAAACTGTGACACATCACTCTGCTAGGCCAGCGCGTGCTATCACCTTGTTGGGAGTTGAGGTGACGTTATGACCATCGACGAGCGCTTAGAAAAGGTCGGCGCGATTCTCGACCGCCTGGCGGAGCGGCAGCAAGCGCTGGCGGAGTCGGTCGAGATACTGGCCGGAATGCAGAAGAAGACGGAAAAGGAAATCCGCAGCCTCACGCGTTTAGTCCGTGTCATCATCGTCGATCACGAAGCCCGGTTTACTCCGCCTTGAAGGCGAGGAGGAGGGCAACTCCAATGATACGTAGCGCGACTGTTGACGGCGCGGCACGCCGCTCAGGTGCGCCAACAGCCCATAGACTTTTCCTTTCTGTCTCGGCGCTTCTATTGATCACGATAGGTGGATCCGAAGCAGCCGGAGGGGGGGCTGAACCGCGCATGACCAAGACGAGCTTCGGGAAGATGCCGGACGGACAATCGATCGATCTCTACACGCTGATCAACCGCCAGGGGATCAAGGTGACAATCACGAACTACGGGGGTAGGGTGGTTTCGCTCTTCGCGCCCGATCGAGCGGGCAGAGTAGCCGACGTTGTCCTCGGGTTCGACGATCTAAGTGGCTACCTGGCACAAAATCCCTATTTCGGAGCCCTCGTCGGCCGTTACGCCAACCGCATCGCCAACGGTGAATTCAAGCTGGAAGGCACGGAGTATCATGTGCCGCAGAATGACGGGCCGAACGCGCTGCATGGAGGAATCCGGGGCTTCGACAAAAGGGTCTGGACAGCGCGCGATGTCTCCAAAGAGAATCCCTCATTAGAGCTCACCTATCTGAGCAAAGACGGTGAGGAAGGCTACCCCGGCAATCTGTCCGTCAAGGTGATTTACTCATTGACGGACAACAATGAACTCCAAATCGATTACACCGCGACCACGGACAAGGACACGGTGCTAAACCTGACCAACCATTCGTACTTCAATCTCGCCGGCCAGGGTAACGGAAACATTCTCAACCACCAGCTGACGATCAATGCCGACCGATTTACGCCGATCAACTCCACATTAATTCCGACAGGTGAGCTTCGCCCGGTCGACGGCACCCCGTTTGATTTCCGCCAGCCGGCGGCAATCGGGGCGCGGATCAACGATGATAACGAGCAGTTGAAATTCGGCAGGGGCTACGATCACAACTTCGTGGTGAACCATAAGGGCACAGGCCTGGTTTTG
>DATJKY010000820.1:0-10911 GCA_035490955.1 Terriglobia bacterium
CCGTAAAGCGGCGCTTGGGCTAGCACTCTCAGGAAACCCAGTTCCGTGATGGAGCAGGTTGCCAATGGTGGGAACTGTGCCGCTCGCATCCAAGCTGCCACGCGATCGTGAAACTCGTGGTGGATGAATCCCAGTGCAACGAGTGCATTCACGTCGAGCAGATATTTCATGGAAAGTTCACCAGGATGTCCTCAACCTCTTTGCTGCTCAAGACGGGAGCGTCTAGTCCCGCACTAAGGACGGGGAGACCGGTGATGGGGTCGGCGATAATGCTGACGCGGTGTAGACGCTTCCTTAGCGGTGTCAAAACAATACGTCCGGCTTCGATGTTGGCGTTGAGGGAGTCACCGGCGCGAATGCCGAGCCTGTGGCGAATCGGTCTCGGAAGAACGACCTGACCCTTGCTGGAAACCTTGGTCTGCATAGTAAGACAATCTTACCTCTTTCCTCGTCTTGTCGCAACGATCCGCGTACCGTGGTAGCGGGGCCGCTGAAGCTCCCGCGGCCATCAGGAAAATTGTGCCGTCCTACCAGGGGTTTATTGATGGATGGGGTCCACCTCGAAGAGAAAACAAGAAACTGGACCCACCTGGGGCTCAGGTTCATGCCGACCAGGATCTTCATGCTGCCGGAATGGGCAGTTCAATCTCCTCGACGCGCCAAGCCGAGTATTGGAGGGCTTGGCGAATGTCCTCTTCCTCAAGATAAGGGTGGGCGGCGAGGCTCTCTGCGTTGGAATGGCCCGCGGCAAACGAGGGGAAGCGCCGCGTTGATGGCGATCGCTTTGAGGAGCCTGGCGGCGAAGCCGGCTGGCGGCTTGGCCGCTAACAGATCTGCCGCTGCCAGCCAGTCGATGAAATTGGTCGTTTTGTCGAGAATCCTCAACAGAGGCTTTTCCGTATCGTCGTGCGATCTTGAAAGCAAGATGAGGGCCTGGACCGGAAACTTCCCGTAAAGCGCCTCAGCTTCATTGATGGGGACGTCAGCGTGCAGATAGATCAGCGCATCGAGTACTGCCATGAGTGCCGCGTCATAGTCCGTCCAGTTTGAGGAGCTCGAAGGATTCTCCGCACTGGAGTTGTAACGCGCGACAATGTCAACCAGTTGCGGCACGCGCTGGAACTGGTCATCACGCTCGATCCAGAAAGCAGCCCACGCCAGCCGTCGCCGGTCCTGTTGCTCGAGCCATTTGGTCGTGAGCTGGATGGCGTCAGCGGGATCGAGGTCCTCGAGTCCGAGTTGCTGGATATCTGTGGCAGGGCGCTCGCCCCGAGCTCCCGATGCCGGAGCGAGCAGTGCAAGGGCCAGACAAACGAGGACCTTCGATACCATCGTCCACTCTGCCGACGCAACCGCGCCCAGCTCTCTTGGCCAAGCACTGCCAGGTGCAAGAGTCGCGACCGATATCTTCGATGGCCTGGGCCACGACGGCGTTGCCATTGCTTCTTCCTGAGCCCCTCCTTTCTCGTTTGTTCGTGCAGGTTCGTTCGAAAAACGTAAAGCAGCGGTACCCCTGGCCGTGGTACCATCGGTACATGAGCCCGACGAACCTACGCAAACTTCGAGAGCGCCTTGGCTTGAGCCAGCATGGACTGGCGCGCCGCCTGGGAGTGGCACGCGCCACAGTGACCCGCTGGGAAAACGGTCAACGGCGTCCTTCGAAGGTCGTGGCGCTGGCGCTTCGAAGTGTGATCGAAGCGAGAGATACGCGCTCATGGCAGCAGCTTGCCGGAGCGGCGCTGAACGAACTGTGGGACAACCCCGAGGACGCCGCCTATGACGCCTGGCAGGAGCGCTACGGTTCCGTCGCGCGGTGACGTTATTCTGGTTCCGTTCCCCTTTGCCGAACTGACGGCGCACAAGGCACGTCCGGCTGTGGTAGTTAGCGGCCAGGAGTTCTTTCGCGCGGAAGGAAAGATCGTCGTGGCCGCCATCACCAGCCAAGTCAAGGCGCACGGTGGTCCCACTAATTTGCTGCTCACCCGGTGGCGGAAGTGTGGCCTGTTGAAGCCTTCGGTCGTCACGTCCTGGCTCGCCACGCTCGCCCCGGATCTCATTCTGATGAAAATCGGCGCACTTAAGGCCGAACAGTTGCGTGCCGTTGAATCCCGCCTGCGCGCGACCCTTGAGTTGTGAGCCCACCGACGGCCGAGTTGAAGCAGAAGGGGCGGATCATGCGCCACCCGCGATCAAGGTCCTACAAGCTGTCCCTTCTCCGCGGTCGGTTATTCGACCACCTTCACCGAATTCTCCTCTGGAGGGTCAGTTCATGTTGCCTGAGAAAACGCTGGAAGGCCGCGTGGCCATCATTACGGGAGGTGGGACGGCGGCCGACCGGCCGACCGGCTTGGATTGCCAAGTTATCTTGGCAAGGTTAGAATACGAGGGAGTAAGTGGTGCAAACATGGCGTCGATCACCGCGTTTAGAACTAACCCGTATATCATCGGCACGCCGATCCAAGATCGGACCAGGTTTTTCGGGCGCGATGATCTCTTTGGCTTTGTCCGACAGATGCTGTACTCCCGGGCCAAGGTGATTCTGTTGCACGGGCAACGGCGGATCGGCAAATCGTCCGTGCTTGCTCAGATTCCGTTGCAGAGCGGAATGGAGGAGTTCGTTTTCGTGCCCTTCGATCTTCAAGCCGAGACGGGCCGCCCGCTGAACCGAATTCTGCTTGACCTTGCGACGAAGATCGCGAGTTCACTGCCGGGCGTTGACGTGCCTCCGATAGAAGCCATGGAGAAAACCGACCTGGAGCAAGGTGCGTTCTCGAATGTCGTGCTGCCTCGCGTTCAGACCGCGCTCGCCGATAAACGGCTTGTCCTCCTGCTCGACGAGTTCGATGTTCTGGGCGACCGGGCTAGCGGCGACGAGATCGACCCTTTCTTTCGCTATTTGAAGAACGTCGTTACCCAGCATGAGAGCGTGCAGGTCATAGCGGTGATTGGCAGGAGGCTGGATGACCTGGAGGCGTTGCAGAGCCTGTTTCACGGTGCGCCGAGCCACCTTGTGGGTCTGCTGGATCCGCAAGCAGCGGCCCAGCTCATCAAGAAGCCCGCCGAGGGCGTGCTCACCTTTGCCGACGATGCGGTCACCGCCATCCTGGAGCTTTCGGAAGGGCACCCGTATTTCACTCAACTCCTCGCGTATGTTTTGTTTCAGCGCGCACAGGATGAGGGCCGAACGAGTATCAGCCGGAGCGACGTCGAAGCGGCCATAGAAAAGGCGATTGAGAACGGCGAGGCCGGCCTGGACTGGTTCCGCAGTGGACTCAACGTTTCGGAACGGGTGATGTTCTCGGTGATTGCAGAGCTTCAGGAAAGGCAGGGGCGATCATCGCAGCCCCAGATCAAAACGGGTTTCTGGAACGGCGTCGAGGAGATCTTGCGGGAAGTGGGGGCAGTGCGAACCGAGCCCTTGGTGGCCGCCGTCAAGCGGCTGGCCGAATGGGGCTTTGTGCGTGAGACCGAGGGTGGCGGGTATGAAGTCAGAATCGAGTTGGTTCGTCGATGGCTGGTGACGCAGCACCCCCCGAGACACGTGATCCGGGAGCTAGAAGGGGCGGACACCAAGGCCATAGAGGGTTACCAACAGGCGGAGCAAGCGCGAGCTACGGGCGCCGCCCAGTCGGCGATGACGCTCTATGAAGAAGCACTGAAGGCTAATCCAAATCATTTCAGCGCCCCTTGACCGCGCTCGCGGAGATGCAATTGGCCGCCGGCAACTACGCAGGCTCGGTGCCCTTGTATGAGCGGGTCTACAAAATGGATCCGACGCCTCTGAACGCGGAAAATTTCGAAAAGGCTCTCGTCGGCGCGGGTGGCGAGCTAATGCAACGGGCGGAGTTCGAGCAAGCTGTCGCCATGGCGCAACTGGCATTGGAGGTGGAACCGGAAAACAAGGAGGCTGCGGTCCTTCGCTCGGATGCCGAGGTTGCGGCCCGCCGAGCGTTGGCGGCCAGGAATCCCTTTGTGGTGGGAGGCGTCGTGCCCCTGCCGCAATTCGTGGGTCGGAATGCCGAGGTCTCTCAGATCATCAGTGCTCTCCAGTACGGGGGCAACTTAGCGATCTTTGGTGAGAGCACCATGGGGAGGAGTTCGCTGTTGAATTACATTGCCTCCCCGATGAGTTGGGAACGGTACGGAGTAAAGCAGGATCCGTTTGTTTTCATCACCGTAAATTGCCAATCTCTGGAACCATTCTCTCCGGGAAAGCTCTGGGAGTATGTAGCCGGTGCCATCGAGAAACGGTTCAGCACTGATGCGCAAATCACCGAGATGGCGAACCAATTGCAGGCCGCAGGAAGGTCTCCGGACCTTTTCAGCTTGCTGCGAGTGATTGGGGCAATCGGAGCAACAGGCAGGAAGTTGGTGCTATTGCTGGATGACTTCGACGCAGCAATGGCAGTCCGCGAAGGATATTCGCAACAAGACGTACAGTCTTTTCTGGCGGCCTTCCGCGGGGCGACAATGGAAGGTGGGGCTTCCATTTCGACCGTCATCGCCACAAAAAAAAGCCCCGGCGACCTCGCCCCGTCATCCACGAGCGCATCGCCATGGTACAGCCGCTACATCTTTGTTCGCCTCAAGCCATTTGACAACAGCGACGTGGGCGAGCTAGAAGCGAAACTGCCGACACGATTTGCGCCCGCTGCCGGCGTGCTGCAATGGGCTCGGCTGGTCTCGGGAGATTGGCCCTACCTGCTGCAAGCTGCCTTCTCCGTTTACTTCTCGCTGTGTGCACAGGATCGTCCGTTCGAGGTGGCGGACGCGACCGCCGGGGTGGCAAGCGCGGCAGAAACCGTGTTCCCGGTGATTTGGGACAACTGCTCGAAGCAAGAGCAGATGTTGCTGACCTTGTTGGCGCTGAGAGACCTGGAACGACGGACTGGAGCGAGCCAACCCGCATTCCGCGAGTACGACTTGGTTCTGAGTCAATATGAACCAGACCTAGAGAACATGCAGAATCGGGGCTTTGTGGTTTCCCACCAGCGTGACCGGTACGTGCTGCGCTCGTCCCTGATTGCATGGTGGATTATCAAGGGTATCGAGGGACTTCGAGAGGAGGAACTGGCGAAGCGATCTCTTGTCTTCTTCCAGTTCTTGAACCGGCGGCGGGCAACGGAGTTGCAGGGTGGGCTCAAGCAGATCTGGGAGCAGGCCAAGCGCTTCTTTGAGTCAATGGGAAAGACCGAGCGGTTCCAAACGGGAATCAGGAAAATCCGCGAACAGAAAACCGCCTTCCGGGACATCGAGAAGTGGGGGCGGCCACTGCCGGAGGATGAACTATGAATAGCCAAGCGAACCCGTTCTTCGTTGGCGGGGCGGTTCCGCCCGAGCGCTTCATTGGGCGGCAGACACAGGTGAACGCGTGTTTCAACGCGATGGTGAACATGACGCACCTCGCGATCTATGGCAGCCCGGGTATGGGAAAGTCGTCACTTCTGAGATACGTGGTGGATCCACAGGTCTGGAAGGCAAAAGGAATTGACCCGTCGAAGGTGGTCGTTGCGGGAGTAAATTGTGCCGACATCAGCCCGTTTACGCCTTCCGCCTTCTGGCGTACTGTCCTGACGCGAGTAAGGTCTGGCTCACCCGCCGGCGCGGCGTGGATTTCGGAGCTGGATCAAAGGCTCATGAAACCGGAGGTGGACGCCAAGGACATAGAGGCGGTGTTGACAGGTATCCAGGCGGCCGGTAGCACGCTAGTGCTGACTGTTGACGATTACGATGAAGCCTTGCGCAAGAACGACCACTACAGCGAGGAGGAGCTCTCCAAGTTTGTTACGGACGTACGCGCACTATCAAACCAATTTGGCACGAAATGCTTCTCCACCATCGTAGCATCGTTCTACCGCCTGTACGATCTGGGGCCAAAGGTAAAGCCTGGCGGATCGCCATGGTTTAACCAGTACCTCTTTCAGCCCCTGAGGCCGTTTACATTGGATGAGACGGATTCGCTATTTGAACGGATGCCTCAGAATTGGGTGTTGCCCCAGGTGGTGCGGGATCGGCTTCGAGAGTTGGGGGACGGACATCCGGCGTTGCTGCAGAACGCGTGCTATTTGCTCCACGAGATCATGGACGGGAACCTTCAGTCTGACTGGGCAACGTTTGCGCGAGATTTGAAGGGCAGGACCTTGCAATTCTTCGGCGCCGAGTGGGACTTCTCGGACGACAAAGAAAAGAAGCTCATGCTGCTGGCCACGCTCGCTAGGCTGGAAGGCCGCGTGCCAGGACGCGACTATCGAATCGGGGATCTAAATCTCGTCTTCAGTCAGGCCGCCGAGAGCCAGGAGTTCATGCGACTGGATAGCCGCGGCCTTTTGTCGCATCGTACCGAAGGCACAAAGCATGTCTTTGATTTTCGGTCGTCCATGATGGCGTGGTGGGTGCTGCAGTGGATCGAAGACTCCCCGAGCGAAGCCGAGCTTATGGACCGGGAGAAGATCCTATTAGGCTTGAGCACGAAACAGGTGGAGCGGATTAAGTCTGTGATGGGCCAAATCTGGCAGAACAAAGACACCGTCAAAGAGGTCGCGAAGTTCGCGGGTGAAGTGGCGGGCGCGCTCGTGAAGGGGTTTGTCGGCCATTGATTTCGTGCTATTCCTGGAAACCTGGACGTCGTCTTCCAGGCGGGGACCGCTTACGAGGGTGACTACCAAGATTTGGCATTAAAGCTGGTAGCGGCAGCCGGGGGCATAACCCACCGAAAGCGGTGGGGGCGAGTGAAGAGGGTTCGGCGCGGTCGAGCACGAATGTATACTCCTAGCCGCCGTTGGTAATCTAGAAGCTCGTCACATTCGGCGAATTGAATCCCGCCGTAGTGTTTACTGATGACACCACCGCCCATTCCTGGTTGAATCCCTTCCAGCAACGATGCGATTGGTGAAGTCAGCCAGTCAAAGTATCCTTTGGAACCAGACGCACTCCTGTCAGCTATTCTGACATTCTGCAGACTTGCGCGATCGCAGGTTGAGCGAATCCTTTCCTGAGGGTCAGTTCATGTTGCCTGAGAAAACGCTGGACGGCCGCGTGGCCATGATCACCGGAGGCGGGACGGGGATTGGTTTGGCCATCGCCGACGAGTACGCGCGGCTCGGCGCCAAGCTGGTCTTGGCAAGCCGCAACCCTGAACACCTGGAGCCGGCTGCGCAGGAATTGCGGGCGAAGCACAGCGGCGCTCAAGTGCTGACCTTCCCGATGGACGTCCGGATTCCGGAACAGGTAGACGACCTGTGCCGGAAAACTCTTCGGCAATTTGGATCGATCGATATCCTGGTGAACAACGCCGCCGGCAACTTCATCTGCCCGGCGGAGAAGCTTTCCCCCAACGGGTGGAATGCCGTGGTCAACATCGTTCTTAACGGGACTTTCTACTGTTCTCGCGCTGCCGGCCTCCACATGATCGAAAGCGGGCGAGGCGGGAACATCCTGAACATCGTGGCCACGTACGCTTGGACGGGCGGCCCAGGCACCATCCACTCCGCCTGCGCCAAGGCGGGCGTGGTTTGCATGACGCGCACCCTGGCCGTGGAGTGGGCGCGCCACAGGATCCGGGTGAACGCCATTGCTCCTGGGCCGGTGGAAACGCCGGGTGCGGGCGGCAAGTTGTGGGCACAACCCGAGGTGCGCACCGCCATGCTGAAAACCGTCCCGCATGGCCGCATCGGGACACCGAAAGAGATTGCTCAGGCGAGCGGTTACCTCGTTTCCGATTACGCTGACTTCATCACCGGCGAGGTGCTGGTCATGGACGGCGGCCAGTGGCTGGGCAAGGGCTTGTTTGGCATCGAGGCATTTGGGGCTGGGGAAACCGGGGGTTGACAGGAAACTGAACCTCAAGCGCTCTGACCGTCCACGTCGTCTGCCGAACAGCTGGATCTTATCACGGTTTGCCGTGGGTGCCCCAAACAGCTTGACTCCTTCTTGCACCGTTGAAGCCGATAGTGCCTTCGGGGTAGAAGCAACCCGCAGGAATGATTCCCATGGCGTTAACGGAGCCAACCAGCGTGCCATTCTCAAGCGCACTCATCGTCAGTAAGCTTGACCCGTCTGTGGCGAAGTCCAAGACAATGCTGGTCACGTTGCTGCCGAATGCGATGGTAAGGGGAATGTTGCTAGCTTCGGCCGGGCCCGGATCGAGCAGAACGTGTCCGGTGAGTGTTGAGAAAAATGTGGAGAACACTACAAAGCCGCCGCCCGGGTCGTTAGGGCTGCTAAATGTTGCCGACAGCCCGTCGTTTACGTCCGTGAATGTCGTCGCGGTTCCCACCGCATCCGTATCGAAATTGAAGATGGGATCGTGACGCGCGCGCGGCAGAGTCGACCCGCGCGAGAAAACTGGGTCAGCATACATGGTGAAGCGCGAACAACTAGCGCGGTCAAAACTTCGTCAGCGAAGAGAAATTAAAGTCGCGGACCTTCATGGCGGGAACGACCATGTCGAACGATTCCTCCCCGGCCGCGCGCTGGGGTTGGCTCATCAGCTCCACTTGGTTGAGCATGGCGATGAGGCTCTGGTTGAAGCGCAGGTTCTTGACTCCATGTTTCACTTCGCCATCTTCCACCCAAAACGTGCCGTCCCGTGTCATGCCGGTCATGAGCTTCTGATAGGGGTCAACTTCACGGATGTACCACAGGCGGGTGATCAGTAGGCCTCGCTCGGTGGAACGGATGATCTCATCCAGGGTGTGCCGGTCTCCGTCCACGACAATGTTAAGAGGCATTTCGCCGAACTCGTTGGGCAAGGGGAATCCATGTCCGGTGGGCTCGACGCCCAACTTCTGCGCGGTCCGCCGCGAATAGACCAGGCTCTTGACCACCCCTTTCTCCACCAGACTGATGCGCCGGCGCGGCATCCCTTCGCCGTCGAAGGGCGCTCCGGCTTGCAAGGGGTGAAAAACGTCGTCGCGGATGTTGATATTGTCGCCGAAAAGCGTTTGACCGACGCGGCCGGTGAAGCAGCTGCGCTGCTCCTGGACCGAGAGGCCGCCAAAGTCCATCATGAGGAAGCCGAGAAGGTCGAGGACCGCTGCTGGCTCCAAGATCACTGTGTACTTGCCCGGCTCGAGATCACGTGGCTCCTGGCTGTGCAAAGCTTTCCGCGCGGCGCGGTCGGCAAGTGTCTCTGGCTCCAGTTCCAGCGAATGGGGCGAGGCCTTCTTGGCCCAGCCAGAGCTTGTTGGGCCCATCATGGTCACCGAAAAGTCGGACATCGTCTCTTCGTGATACGCGCGCAAGCCACGGGAGTTGAAGAGAGCGAACAGGTAGGCGCTGTTCGAGAATACGCCGGCGGCGGTGAGGTGGTCCTTCTCCGCTCGCTTGGTGACTTTCACTACCGTTTGAGCGCGATTCTGCGGAGTGAGTCCAGCGGTCTCCGGAACCCAGCGGTCGATGGCCCGATAGGTCTGGGGTTGCGGCGTGGGAAGCATCTCCGGGTCGGGCGGCTGCAGCCGGGCCAACGCCAGCGCTGCTTCGCAGACCTGGCGAATCGAATCCTCGTCCAGCATGTTGGTGCTGGCGCGCGCCGTGCGGCGGTCAGCCACGGCGCGCACGGAGAGGCTGACGCCCTCCTCCGCCATGTTCTGATGAATGCTGTTGTTGGCAAAGCGGGTGAGGGCGTAGGAGGTCGAGGTGATCATGACCTCCGTTTCGTCCGCGGTGGAGTACTTCAGGACGAGGTCGAAAAGCGAGTCAGCTTGTTGGCGAGTCAACATCAGTGGTCAGTCGTCAGTTGTCAGTCGGGGACTCCACGCCTCGACGTCATGTGTACGGAGGAACCGCCTCAGCGAGGCACTCGCGGCGTCGCAGAGAAGAAGGTAATGCTGCCGCTTTCACGGCAGTACTTCAATAGGAGTTGATCCTCGTGCTTCCTGCTGCTTGCACGGTTCTACTCGGAGAGATCGAAGTCTGTCATCTATCGTATTCCTCGACCAGCTCGTTGATCCAGCGACGCAGTCACTTAGTCCTGATATTTCAGAACCACCTGGCGGTAGCAGCGGTCATGCCCTCACCCACCGCTTCGCGGTCCCCCCTCTCCCAGAGGGGCCCAGAGGGAGAGGGCTGTTTTCTTAACGATTGGGGCCCTCTCCCGGCGGGAGAGGGTGGCCGAAGGCCGGGTGAGGGGACGCGCAGGTTCCGCACCATATTTGTGAAAAGCAGCACTTAGTCCTCCAATCAGCGTTCACAATGATCCGATTTCCACTGAGTCGGGCTCTCAATCCCTCACTCGTAGGCCACCCCGACTCTGACGTTCCGGAAGCGCGCCGGGGCGGCGCCATGTCCGGTACCCATCGTCTGCATGGGCTGGCCTTTGCCGCACGTTGGAATTCCCCACAGTGTCCAGTACTCCGGCCCACAGATGGCGTCACAGGAATTCCAGAACTCGGTGGTGATGCCGCCGTAGCTCGGGTTCTTGAGCATGCGGGTTTTCCTGCCGCCCTTAATTTCCCAGCCGACCTCGGTGCCAAACTGAAAGTTGTACCGCCGGTCGTCGATGGACCAACTGCGGTTGGTTTCCATGTAAATCCCGTCGTCGGTATCGGCGATCAACGCTTCGAACTTCCGGTCTCCGGGTACGAGGCTGACGTTGGTCATACGAATCAGCGGTATGCGGTTCCAGCTGTCGGCGCGCATCGTACCGTTGGAGCGCATCTGGCCGATCGCCACAGCGGACTCGCGCGAGGTCAGGTAGCCCACAAACCGCCCGTCCGTAATGATGGGCGTGGATTGTGCCGGCACGCCTTCGTCGTCGTAGGCGAAAGTGCCCAGGCCCGGACCGTGCGCCGGGGTTGCATCCGCCACCACATTGACGATGTCGGAAGCGTACTTGAGCGTACCTAACTTTTCCGGCGTGAGGAAGCTCATGCCGGCGTAATTGGCTTCGTCGCCCAGCACGCGGTCGAGCTC
>DATJKY010000821.1:0-3654 GCA_035490955.1 Terriglobia bacterium
AACTGCTGCCACAAGATCCCTATCGGGCGAAATCACAAACGCGGACGCGCCAACCCCCTCGGGCGAGATCGGCTGCGGTTTTCCCCCTGCGACGTCCTGCACGTAGAGTCGCACGCCGTGATCTGGCTCGTTTCCGGAAAAAAGTATCCGGTTTCCTTCGGGAAACCAGCGCGCCCAGACATGGTTGATTCCGTCCTGCGTCAAGGGTCTGGACTCGCCCGCCCTCGTGGGTAACAAGGTGAGCTGGGCCGGCGAGCCCTCCGGCTGAGAGATGACCCATTTTTGGTCGCGTGATAGCGCTACAGCCGCACCCTCCCCAAGTCGAACGGCCGGAGACCCGTCCGTCTTGCGAAGATAAACTGTGTAAGCCCACGAGCCTCCCTTCCCATATGTCCCTCCACCCTCACCCTCCTCGTCAAAGAGGATGGTCTCGCCGTCTTCGGAGAGATCGGCCGGATAGGAGTAGTCCAGCCAGGACAAGTCCAGCTCCTTGTTCTTGTCCCCAGCTGAGCCCAGGAGTTCGCGTCGCCAGCTTGCGCGGATAAGCAGAATGCGGCCATCCCGCCAGATATCGAGCAAGATCAAGGTACCTGGCATGGCGGACACCAGACGCTCGCGCCCGTTGAGTGACACCGCGTACAGCGCGCGATTCGCCCCAACCCGGCTCCCCGTGAACCACACCTCCGAGCCGTCGGGCGACCAGGCAAGCCCTTGGGTCGTATAAAAGCCGCTGGCTAGCGTCTTCTTTTTGCCGTCAGAACCTACGATGGCGACCGAGCCGCCGTCGTCTCCTTGCATGGGGTGGTCAAGAAATGCGATCCAGTCACCTTTCGGTGACAGCCGCGGATGACTGATCCAACCTCCGGTGTCATAAAGGACCTTGCCAATGGGGTACTCCAACTGGTTCCGGCCGCCGACATCTCGGACAACAGCCAAGTTGGTTCCGTCCGGTGACCAGTCAGCCCATTGAATCTCCTCCAGGACTTCGCGGGGCGCGCCGCCAGCCAAAGGTGCTCGAGCCAGCGTCCCCACGCTGACCCAGGTTCCGGCGGGGCGGCTTCTCAACAAGAGGCCCATCTCCCCCGCTGAGGACACGGCCAGCAATTGAGTCTGGCCGAGGCCCAGGGAACGCGATTCCGGGGCGTCAAGACGCGCCGTAAAGACCTCGACCGGGTTTCCTTGCCAGGCGGCGCTATACACAATGGTCTGCCCGTCGGGAGCGAAGCGGGCGGCCCGAATAGCGCCCCGCCGGAAAGTGAGTTGCCGGTAGCGAGGCTCGGAGGCACCCGGCGTTTGCCATGCACGCTTGCCCACAAGGAGACCGAAGCCGAGGCCCACGGCCAACCCCAAACCTACCAGAACGATTGCCCGGCGTGCCCGTCCCCGTGCCACAGCGGGGGTCTCTGGTACCACATCTCCTGTCGGGGCAGCCGAAACGCGCTTGGAGTCGGCGTCGCGCTTCAGTCGCTTCAAGTCGCCGCGCACCTCTGCCGCCGTCTGATAGCGCAGGTCGCGGTCTTTCTCCATCGCCTTGTTGATAATTTCTTCCAGCTTGAGAGGTAGATTGGGATTCGAGTGCACCGGCACGGCTGGTGCCCGGTTCAGAATAGCGTCAAAGATAGCGGCAGAGGTGCTGCCCCCGAATGCTTGTCGGCCGGTGGCCATTTCGTACAGCACCACGCCGAAGCTGAACAAATCCGTGCGAGCATCCAGGTCTTCTCCCAGCGCCTGCTCTGGTGACATGTAAGCCACCGTCCCCAAGGCCGAGCCGGCGTTGGTGAGAGCATCACCGACGGTCGGCGTCCCGCTTTGCGGGACCTCACCCGATGCCCCGAGCGTCTCCGCCGCAGGCTGGCGCCGTCGCACCAGTTTGGCCAGCCCGAAGTCCAAAATCTTGGCTTGGCCACGAGCAGTTACAAAAACATTTGCGGGCTTGACATCTCGAGGCATGATCCCTTTGGCGTGCGCCGCATCGAGCGCATCAGCAATCTGGATCGCCAGCTCGAAAAGGACTTCGGTCTTCAGCGGCTTGCCTTCAATGCGGTGCTTGAGGGTCTGCCCTTCGAGCAGTTCCATAGCGATGAAGTACCGGCCGTTATCTTCGTCGATGTCGTAAATGGTACAGATATTGGGATGGTTGAGGGCTGAGGCGGCACGCGCCTCGCGCTTGAACCGCTCAATAGCTTGCGAGTCGCTGGCCAGTTCCTCGGGTAGGAACTTGAGGGCCACGAAGCGGTGGAGTTTGGTGTCTTCAGCCTTGTAGACCACTCCCATCCCGCCACCACCCAGCTTCCCCACAATGCGGGTAATGCGAAATGGTCTTGCCTACCAGGGGTGCGTCAGCGTCTGCCACCTGAACCTCCGTCGCGAGTTATGAGTTCTAACTTCAGGGCTCGTTACATGGGGCGTTGCGGGCCGCAAATTCATTAAGCCTGCTTCTGGCGGGTGCGTTATGTGCGTTATAAATGCTGCCTCAGCGCTGTTCTGATGTGGCCCGCCAGGGGCCAACCGTGAAAAGCCGTAGGTGCAGCCTACGGAGGATGTAACGGGTCCTTACCCTTACCGGCAAGGGGTTGACCGCGGCTATCGTCCGACCCTCCCGAGACCCCGTCGGGACGGGGTGCCAGGATCCGGCGAGATCCTGTGAACTTGCGCGTCCGTAGCAGGCTGATGAAAAAGCCCCGACGATGTCATTGCCATCCCGAACCGAGGCGAGGGATCTGCTTTTACGGCGAAAAACAGAAGAAACAGATTCTTCGTTACGATCGGAATGACAGGTGGAGGGTTGCAGCACATTCAACCCATTGTAAGAGCCAAAAGGGGGAATGCAGAAGTCCAAAGATGGCTAATAAACAAACTGACCAGACTCTTCGAAGCGATTGTGCCAGGAAAGTTCTGTTCTGAGTTATAAGTTCTGAGTTATGAGTTATACAAAAGCGGCAAAACGAAGCGCATAAACCAGAACTTATAACTCTTCACAACATACGCTCGACAATAGAGGGAACCGAACGCAGGGACTCGTCCAGCTTCTCCGGGTTCTTGCCGCCGGCTTCGGCCAAGTCCTTGCGCCCGCCGCCGCTGCCATCGACGATAGCCGCGGCCGCTTTCACGATCTTGCCGGCATCGAGGCGGTTGGTCAGGTCTTTGGATACAGCCGCCACAAGGGAGACCTTACCATCGGAAACGCTGCCCAGCACGATCACACCCGTTTCGAGGCGCGAACGCAGGTTGTCGACCATTTGGCGCAGGGCGGCGCGGTCCGTCACCTCGACACGCGAGGAGACTACGCGCACGCCCTTTACTTCTTTGGCTTGTTCCAGCATGTCGCCCGCCGAGGCAGTAGCCTGTTTAAGCTGCTGGGACTCCAACTGCTTGCGAAGTTTCTTCTCGGATTCGGTCAGCTTCTCGACAGCCTGGAGTAACTCGTCCGGTTTGACACGAAGCACTTCACTGACCTGGGCCAGGGTCTGGCCTTGCCGGCGCAGCGATTCGAGGACACCCTCGCCGGTGAGGGCCTCGATGCGCCTTGTGCCTGCGGCTACGCTACCCTCGCTGACCAGCTTGAACAGGCCGATGTCTCCGGTGCGGCGGACGTGGGTGCCGCCGCAAAGTTCTTTGGAGAACGATCCGTCTTCAATCGAAACCACCCGGACC
>DATJKY010000822.1:0-3998 GCA_035490955.1 Terriglobia bacterium
GGGGTTACTTCCTTGGTGCGAATGAGTTGGTGCGTTGGCGGGAATTGCTCATGCAGATACGCTTATTCCACAGCCTGGGGCTTCGAATGCCCCCTCACCCCGCCCGCTCGGGCTGCGGAAGCGCCCGTCGGCTGACGGGCCAACCCTCTCCCCACGGTAGAGCGCCGTTGTGGATCTGGAATGCGCTCGCCTGCCTTACGCTGATCGGCGTTTTCTGCCTACGCGCGCGAGCCCAGCCGCAGGCCGATGCGACCAACGGAGAGTTCTGGCCGGCCGTGGATGTTCACATCCAACTGCCAGACCATTACCGACTCCTCGGGTTCGTCGAGTCCAAGAAGGGCGAAGATTTCTCTTACCAGCAGTTGGATGCCGGCCTGGGATTCGGCTACCAGTGGAAAAGGTTCTCTAAACCACACCTGGAGAATATCGACCCCGATAAAGAGTATACCTTGGTGCTCGGTGGTGGCTATGAATATCTGCGAACACTACAGGCAGAAAAGAACACATCCTATGAAAATCGACTGGTCCTTGAAGCCTTCCCCGGGTTCCGGCCCGCCTCTCGGCTACTGGTCCGAGACCGAAACAGGGTGGAGTTCAACTGGACAAACGGAGTTTACTCTACTGTATACCGCAATGATCTGTCGCTCGAGTACGACATTAGGGTCGGGAAATTCCGACTTACGCCGTACGCGTCGGCCGAATTCTTCTACGACGGGGCGAAGCACTCCTGGAACGAACAACAGTACACCGCGGGCGTCCAGTGGCCGTACAAACGTGTCCTGATGCTGGACACCTATTATCTGCGTCAGAACTGCACCACGTGCAGCCCCGCCCATCTGAACGTCGCGGGGCTGACGCTGAACTTCTATTTGAGGAACAGAGGTGAAAGAAGATAGAGGCAACCGGCCCCTTGTTCTTAGCCGCCTTCGATGCCCTCGGCCCGTGGTTGCTATCGCGGCCGCGAGCGTCCTGCTGATCTCTGCCGTCCAAGCCTACCCCCAGAGGCAGGCACCGCCTAAGCCGGTCCCAGCGCCGGCGGGGCCGCAGCCAATCCCGGCTTCCCAAGTGGCCGAGCGCGCCCAGGATCTGAAGCGCCAGCTGCACCGCATCGAGAGCCGGCTGGCTACCACTCCTACCGCCCAGGATCTCAGCCAGCAGATTAACAGGCGCGGTGAGGGACTGCACGTAAGCGCGCTCGAAACCGACGAAATGGTTTCCGGAAGATTAGACATACTCGAACTTCGAGAACAGGAAAGGTACTGGTCCACCGAGGCCCGCTCCTCGGCGGGCTTCCAGGCGCAGTTGACCGGCCGGGTCAACGCATTGGGAGAGCAAGTCGGCGCGCTCGAGGGGTTGCAGGCGGTGTGGGAGGCAACCGGCGCCCAGGTGAAGACGCACAGCGAACTGGAGCCACTCGCCGAACGCATCAACAGCGCAATCGCGGCGATCCAAGCTACCAAGTCACATGCCCAGGGTCAGCTCGACGAACTCGTAGGACTGCAGACGCGAGTAGCAGAACAGGAGTCGCTGGCCTCCGAAATGCTCGACGAAGTCGAGGGCGCACTGGCTAAGTTCCGCCGGCAGGTGTTCGAGCGCTCGAACTCGCCCCTCTGGGAGCCTCCATGGCACCACCGGTCCGAAAGACCCCATGAAGGTCGCACCGCCCGGGCGCAAGCGCTCGCGCACTTAAGGGAATTCCTCAAAAGGGAGAGTCTTGCCTTGGCCGGGTTGGCGCTGCTGTTGCTGGTCTTGTTGCTGATAGCCGTCACTTGGAGGCGCAAAGCTCCTGCCCGGATCGAGCAGCAGGAGATTTCTCAAGCGCCCGCCCGGGTCCTCCATCGCCCGTTTTCATTGGCATTGGTGTTGACGCTGGCGCCGGCGCTGCCTGCCGCTGTGCGATCTCCAGTGCTCATCAACATGTTGGTGATTCTTCTCCTGCTGATTGCGGCTATGCGCCTCGTTCCACTACTCGTCGGCCCGAATTTCCAGCCCTTCCTCTACACGCTTCTGGCCTTCTTGCTCCTCCCGCCGCTACGACTCGTGGGGACAACGCCCTTCGTGGAACGAACCATGTACGCGCTCAGCAACCTGATCGGCTTAACCGTCTTTGGCTGGCTGATCCGTCGCGCGCGGGTGAAGGGACTGGCATTTCAGAAGCGCGGAGGCCGCAGGGTACTGCTCGCCATCCGGGTTGGTCTGGTACTGCTCGGCGTGTGCTTCCTGCTCAACTTCATCGGCTATTTCGTTTTTGCCCGAGCCCTGCAGGACGTGCTTCTGGTCGCTACCTGCCTTGTGATCGTGCTGTATTGCGCCGTGCGAGTTGCCGTGATCTTTCTCTCCCTGCTTCTCGAGGCAGGTCACGCCCGCTCCTTCGCCACCATCCGCGTGCGCGAGAAAGAGATTCTGAGGTGGGCCACACCTATTCTGGCCTTGGCCGCGTGCATCTTCTGGTTAGACATCACCCTCGATTTGCTCACCCTCCGAGTGCAGGCCCTGGACTGGGCCACTCAGGCCCTGAACAGTTCGATCACCCTGGGAAAAGTCACCCTCTCACTGCGCGACGCTCTGACTTTCGTTGTAGTGCTCGTCGGGGGGCTCGCCCTCTCCAGGGTGGTGCGGTTTTTCCTTCTCGAGGATCTCCTTTCTCGCATCGACATGCAGCGGGGTCTTCCCGAAGTGATCTCGACGACCGTCTACTATTTGCTGGTGGTGGGGGTGTTTGCCCTGGCTCTGGCCAGCGCCGGAGTGGATTTCTCGCGCTTCAACGTGCTCACCGGCGCCTTCGGCTTGGGCATTGGATTTGGGTTGCAGACCGTCGTCAACAACTTTGTCTCCGGCGTGATCTTGAAGTACGAGCGGAGGATCAATGTGGGGGACGCCGTGGAACTGGCAGGGGGTGTGACGGGTAAAGTCCAGAAAGTTGGAGTCAGGGCCAGCCTCATTGCTACCTATGACGGAGCCGAAGTCATCGTTCCCAACAGCGCTCTGGTGACCAGTCAGGTCACCAACTGGACCCTCTCGTCCCGGACGCGGCGCTCGACCCTCCAGATTGGCGTCGCTTACGGCACGCCCCCGCAACGAGTGATCGAGCTGCTGGTGGCGGCAGCCACCTCACACCCTGACGTGCTGGGGCAACCAGCGCCCGCTGCTTTCTTCCAAGGCTTTGGTGATAGCGCCCTGAACTTCCAGCTTTTCTTTTGGACAACCATCGACGCCGCGGGTCGAGTGAAGAGTGAGGTTGGGGTTGCCGTGTCCGAAGCATTGGAACAAGCCGGAATTGAAGTCCCCTTTCCCCAGAGGGATCTTCGCCTGCGGAGCTTGGAACCGGCGGTCAGGGCTGCTCTGTTCCCGGAGACCGAAGGGAAAGTCGTTCTCGAGCCGCACTCCACCCCATCCGCCGACATAAAGATGAACCCAGGCGACAACGAGAGGAGCGAGAAATAAGCCGGACCGGCCGCCAGCGACTTGATTGGGATGCGAGACTGCCGAGCCGCGACCTTTGGAGGGATCAATCCCAAGGTCCCGGAGAATGAAGTCTCATGCCGTGTATTCACAAGCCGTGTGGTGCAGGTCTGCTCTTCAGCTTGTGTCTTGCCTGCACCGTCTGCTACGCCCAGGACCTTACCCCGCGGGCCTACGTTATTACGCCGGCTCGTTGGAATGCGGTCATCCTGACCTACACCTACTTCACCGGTAGCATTCTCTTTAATCAAGCACTCCCGATTACGGGCGCCTCAGGGAACCCCAGCGCAGGGATTTTCAGCCTCTATCACTCGTTGAATTTCTTTGGCCGGTCGGCTAACATCACCGCCTCCTTGCCCTACGGAGTCGGGCATTTCCAGGGGAAAGTGCTTGGCACGCCGGGCACGATTTACCGCTCTGGCCTTCTGGATTCCTTCTTTCGGTTCTCCGTCAATCTCAAGGGTGGCCCCTCCATGTCCCCGGAGGAGTTCCGGACATGGCGACAGAAGACCCTGATTGGCACCAGTTTCACACTC
>DATJKY010000823.1:0-4390 GCA_035490955.1 Terriglobia bacterium
GATTCAAGAAACTCTGTTCTCTCGGTTTCCTCTTGTTCAAATCTTCCAAGACGACAGGTTAGTCAAACCGGATACTATCGATATCCACTCCCGCGGCTTCGACGCAAAGTCTCAGATGTTGTTCACCAGCGGTCAGACGAACACCGGTGACCCTGACCTCCGTCCAAACGCCGGCGCGCGTGTCGTCGGCCGCGACCGGACCGGTCACGTTGACGCCGTTGGCTTCCAGGTGAATCACTCCTTTGCCGAGGGAGGCGGCAATCCGAAACGTGACTTCATACGCGCCGGACCGTTGAACATTTACGCTGTACTTCAACCAATCGCCCGCCGCCAGGTCGCACACACCACGGCCGCTACCCCCGGCTCCTTGCGGGCGTATTCCTGACTTTCCGTTGAGCTGGCAATGGCAGGCTACACCCTCGCCCCCTGCGTCGTAATTCCCGGCCTCAATCCCGCCGGGGATCACTGGTATCGATTTCGAACGAGGGAGTGAAGTGCCGAGGTCGGTGGTATAAAAGCCGGCGCCGTCGGTGCCCAGGATGAGTTGCGCGCTTTTGTCCGGGTTGAAGGCGAGCGCGGTGCCGCGCAGCATTCGCAAATTGTCGTTGCACTGCGTCCAGTCGCCGCCACCGTCGGTGCTCACCCAAACCCCGTCCGCCGCGTTGACGTCACGCGCCGGCCACCATTTGGTGACGACGGCCAGGCGCCGCGGATTTCCGGGATCGATCGCCAGCGCCCGGACCTGCGGTTTCTTGAAAATCCGTTTCCATTGGCCGTCGTAGCGGTACACGCCGCCTAACGAGCCGGAGTTGAAGCTGACCGCGTAGACGACTTCACTGCTCACCGGGTCCGGATAGACATACTCAAAATTGGACGAGACAGGAGAGCCCGGCATTAACGAGAAATTCGTGCCGTCGACAGACTTGAAAATTCCACGCTGCGCGCCCACGTAAATCGTGTTGGTTCGCGTGGCGTCGGCGGCGAGATTCCAGAGGTTGCCGGAATCGTGCAGGCTCAGAGGCGTCCAACTCTCACCGCCGTCGCGGCTCTGATAGAGCACGTTGCCCATGATGGCCCATAGCCGCTTGCTGTCGTCGGGAGCTACGTAGACGCTCTTATTGTCGCCTTTCGCTTCGGCGTGCCGTTTAGTGTAGCTCCAGGTTGCGCCCCAGTTGGTGCTTTTGAGAATCGGCTCGTTCAGGTAGGCGCCTGCCGTGTTGCCGAACTGTCCGGTTGCGACATAGACCGTGCCGTCTTTGGCGAACGCGACGTCGTTGGCGCCGTTGAAGGGCCCGATTGGTCCCGGGTCGGCGAGCTTCCAGCTCCACAGCCCGTCGTCGCTGCGCAGCAGTTTGCCGCCATCCATACCGAGCGCAAACACCTGTCCCGGTTTGTAGGGATTCCAGGCGACCGCAGTGCAGCATAAGCCGCCGTAGCCGGTGCCGCGCCAGCCGTCGCCTGCCGCCACGCAGGTGAGGTCTTTCCAGGTCGCGCCGGCGTCAAAGGATTGCGCCACCTTGCCTTCACAAGCGCCAACCACATGGCTGGCATTCTGCGGGTCCACGCTGAGCCACTGGAAGGCGAAAATGCTCGGGTCCCCGGAGCCGCCCACGAGTGTGCGCTTGCTGCCATTGTCGACGAGTCGGGTCCAGGTGGCGCCGCCGTCGACGGAACGGTACACGTTGGCGGGCCGGGTCCACGCCGCGCAATACAGATGATTGGGAGCGCTGCGGGAGACGGCGATAGTTCGGACTTCTGTCGGCTTGGCCGCGTTCGTGGCGATGCCTTGAGAGGAGTTGCTCCAGGTCCTGGCGCCGTCCGTGCTTTTGTAGACCGCTCCGCCCTGGCCGAGGCTGACCCACAGCGTGTTCGGGTCGGTCGGATGCAAAGCCAGCGCCCAGGCCGCCGTGTTGGGCAAGCCGTCATTGGCTCTTCGAAAGCTGGCTCCAGCATCGGTGCTCTTGTAAACCCCGCCCTGGTCCGAGCACGTAAACACGATTTTGGACGAGCCAGCGGCAAAACCGGCGTCGTTAATCAAGACCCCGGTGCCGTCGTTTTCTTCGCCAACCGCCGCGTCATCAATCGTCGTCAGCCTGCTCCAGGTCTCCCCGGCATCCGTGCTTTTCCAAACCGCGCCCCAACCGGTGGTGCCGATCTTTCCGTAACCCATGTGGCGATGGTTGCCGCCGAATGCGAGTAAGGTGTCGGGCTGTTTGGGATCGTAAAGCACCTTCTGAATCGGGGCCGTGAGCGTCACGCGGCTCATCGGCGGCATGCCGGCACGTTTGAGTGTCCACGTGCGGCCGCCATCCCTGCTTTTGTACGGCCCGCTCAGCGTGCCGACCCACACCACGTTGGAACGAATTGGATCGAAAGTGAAATCGTTGATCTCCGAGCAGTCCGTAATCCCGATGGTTTGCTCCCACCACACACCGCCGTTCGTCGTGATTCCCACGCCCAGGACATCGCCGCCGGCGAGGATGAGATTCGGGTTGTAGGGGCTAATGGCGACAGCCTCGACCCGGCCCATGTTGCCCGGCTCGTTCAGCGTGTCCCAACGGGGATGCAGTGGCGCCTTGGCACTGGTGCTTTGACCCAGCGACGAGATCATGCAGAGCATTGCGCCTGTCAGGACTTTTAGGTCTTTCATAAGCATGGTTCGTCCGGGCTCGGAGGAGCCTACTCTACCGTGCCGGTTTCATGAAATGTGAATCGTCCGGTTCCGCTGAAACGAAGTTGGCGTTGACAGCCACGTGATTCTCTTTTTGAAATAGGGAAATGAACCTATCCAGGAAGGAGAATATTCCACCGGCTGTTTACGCCCGAAGGCGAGTTCGTCGATGGGTTTCGACGGAGACCTGCCTGGCACCCGTCGCTGCTATTGCGTTTGTCTTCTTCCTGTCACTCGGCATCGCCCGTGCGCAGGAATCAACCCCTGCGCTGGCGAAAGAGGCCGTTCATTTCGTGGACCTGCTTGCGAAGGAGGACTTCGGCACGGCAGTTCAGGATTTTGACCAGACCATGAAGCAGGCGTGTCCGGAAGCCAAACTGCGCGAGATCTGGTCGGGGCTGAAACAAAGCGTCGGAGCTTTCAAGGAGACAGCCGGGACTCGTCAGGAAAGATTCGCGGGTTACGACCTGGAGTTCGTTACCTGCCGGTTCGAGAGAGCGACGCTGGACACCAAGGTGGTGTTCAACAGCCGGGGTGAAATCGCCGGGCTCTTTTTTGTCCCAACCCAGCCATCGGCGGCAGCTGCCGGGCCGGCGACGTATGTCAGGACCAACGCTTTTGTCGAAAAGGCAGTTGTCGTGGGCGCGGGTTCTGAGTGGCCGCTCAAAGGGACGATTAGTCTGCCCAAAGGCGAGGCCAAGAGCGTGCCCGGCGTGGTGCTCGTGCACGGCTCAGGCCCGTTGGACATGGACGAAACGGTCGGTCCCAACAAACCTTTTCGAGACCTGGCTTGGGGGCTGGCTTCCGACGGAGTCGCGGTGCTGCGCTATGAGAAACGCACGATGGCCCACCCCGCCAAGGTGTCGGCGGGGAGAATCACTGCGCAGGAGGAAACGATCGAGGACGCTCTCAAGGCGGTAAGCCTGCTGCGCGCTACGGAGGGCATCGACGCCAAGCGGGTGTACGTGTTGGGTCACAGCCTCGGGGCTTATCTGGCGCCGCGCATAGCTGCCGCCGAGCCGGGACTCGCTGGACTCGTCATCATTGCCGGTCCCGCGCGGCCTTTGGAGGACCTGATGGTGGAACAGACGAAATACCTGCTCGGGTTGGGCGATCCGGCGAAGACCGATGCCTCAGACAGACTGGCTAAGCTCGAGAAAGAAGTTGGCCGGGTGAAGGCGCTTACCGCCGCGGACGTCACGAATCGGACAAAACTGCTGGGCGCGCCGCCCGAATACTGGCTCGACCTTCGCAGCTACGACCCGCTGAAGGTTCTGCTGAAGTTGAAATTGCCGGTCTTATTCATGCAAGGCGAACGCGACTACCAAGTGACCATGACCGATTTCAGCCTCTGGAAAAAGACGGCCGGTTCCATGCCCAACTGCACGTTCAAATCCTACCCGGACCTGAACCATCTCTTCATCAGCGGCACCGGCAAGAGCACCCCAGACGAGTATCTAACCGCAGGCCATGTTTCGGGGACAGTTGTCTCGGACATCGTCAACTGGATCCGGGCGCACTGAAAAGCTTGAGGCGACTTCTGTCCGGCGGTCTCGTAGTCCATAGTCCCGTGGCCCCGTGGTCCCATGGTCTTAGTCACCCAGAGCGTTCGTGTCAAAACTCGTTAGAAATGTCCCCATTAGTGTAGTGTCTCGCAAATAGCTTTACGTACGGCGGAGGGGCTTATGAGGCTCTCTGCATGCGTAAACCGACCCTTGC
>DATJKY010000824.1:0-6413 GCA_035490955.1 Terriglobia bacterium
GAGGTGACGGCTACCGACTCCATCGGGCATCCGCTGCCGGGCTGCTCCGAGCTGGAGGAGGGCCCGGAGGGCTTCAAACAAAACCGGAATGTGTCAGAAAACAAAAGGGTAGCGAAAATGTGATCGCCCATTACCGATTCACTGAGGCGCTGCTCGCGTGGCGCCCATCTCGCTGGAAGGCGGACAAAAAACGCCCAAAGGAATTTCAAATGGCAAAGGTCAAATGGCAAATGGCAAATAGAAGCAGAAACAATTGGACATTCGCTCTTTGTGTGCTGGCCTGAATGCCGGTTTTTTTTGGAACAGAGCTACCGATCTCGTTGAAAACAAGGAGACTGCTGGGAGGAATCGGAGGAACAAAGCTACCGTTTGCGCGTGTCACTCGGGGCTCAACCACAGCCGATTGTGATCACCTGAGTGAATCGCGCTCGCGTGACATTGTTTTGCTTGAGTGCCGGTGTTTGAGTCTCTCGGTGCTTTGGTCTGCCTGCGAAACTGAAAACTGACAGACTGACAAACTGAAAGACTGACAAAGTGGCAAACTGAGGCACTGACGCACCGCCAGACTAATAGTGCTATCCTCGCTGGTGACGATGGGCGACCAACCAATGAGTTGCGACCGAACGGAGTCCTTCGGCCTTCAGTGCCAGGCGCTCCTCGAGGTGTCGGAGTCCATTGCCGAGCACCGGGACTTGGCGGGCCTTTTCCACGATCTCGCCGAACGCCTGCACCGCCTGGTCAGTTTTGAATTCCTCAGCCTTGTCCTTTATGACCCTGTGCGCAAGGTTATGCGCCTCCACGTTCTGGAGAGCTCCGTACCCACCACCTTTCAGCCGGGCAACGAGCTGCCTGTGGCGGAGTCGCCCGGGGGATGGGCGTGGGAGACCCAACAGCCGCTGGTGGTCAATGACCTCGAGCAGGAGGCGCGCTTCCCTCAGATCGTGCCGGTGCTTCGCCAACACGGCGTGAAATCATTCTGCGTACTTCCGCTGACTACGGCCCAACGCCGTCTGGGAGCTATGGCTTTCGGAAGCGCGGAGACCTGCGTCTACGATGACGATCAACTGCGGTTTCTGGAGCAAGTGGCCAGGCAAGTGGCGGTGGCGGTGGACAACGTCCTCAACTACCAGGATGCCCAGGCCTACCAGCGCCAACTGGCACGGGAGCGCGATCGCCTGCGCCTGCTTCTTGAGGTGAACAACACAATGGTCTCGAACCTCGAGCCTCGCCAACTCTTCGAGGCCATTTCCGTTTGCGTACGCCGGGTGCTCGCCAGCGATTACACCAGCGTGGCGCTTTACGAGAAAGAGACCGGGCTAATGCGGCTGTGGGTCACCGACTTCCCCGAGAGCCGCGGTCCGGTGCAACCGGAGATGGTGCTGCCAGTTGAGGGCACGCCGGCGGGCCGGGCTTTCTCCACCCGCCGCCCTGTGGTGCTGGAGCGCGCTGACCTGGGCGGTTTCTCACAGGACCTGGCACGGCGGGCGGCGGCGGAAGGGTTTGAGTCCGGATGCTGCGTTCCGCTGATTGCGCACGATCACGCCCTGGGATCGCTCAATGTTGCCAGCCGCCGTCCCCACGCCTTCAGCGACGACGACGTTGAACTGCTCGTCCAGGTAGCGAACCAGGTGGCCATCGCCGTCGAAAACGCTCTAGCCTACCGCCAGATCGCGGAGTTGAAAGAGAAGCTGGCGGAAGAGAAGCTTTACCTGGAAGACGAAATCCGCACCGAACACAACTTCGAGGAAATCATCGGTGAAAGCGCGGCGCTAAAGCGTGTGCTGAATCAGGTGGAGACGGTGGCACCCACGGACTCTACGGTGCTCGTCCAGGGCGAGACCGGCACCGGCAAAGAAGTGTTAGCCCGAGCCATGCACAACCTCAGTCCCCGGCGCGAACGGACCTTCGTAAAGGTGAACTGTGCGGCGATCCCTTCGGGCCTGTTGGAAAGCGAGTTGTTCGGCCACGAGAAGGGAGCCTTCACTGGGGCCATCGCCCAGAAGATTGGCCGTTTCGAGCTGGCCCACCAAGGCACGCTCTTTCTCGACGAGGTCGGCGACATTCCGCTCGAGTTGCAGCCCAAACTGCTGCGCGTCCTGCAGGAACACGAGTTCGAGCGCGTGGGAGGCACACGGACTCAGCGTGTGGACGTGCGTGTGGTGGCTGCCACCAACCGCGATCTGGCGGAGATGGTGGCCGAAAAACAATTCCGAAGTGACCTCTTTTACCGCCTCAACGTTTTTCCCATCGTCGCACCCCCCTTACGTGAACGCCGGGAGGACATCCCTGCCCTGGTGCGCTATTTTGCCAACAAGTACGCCCGCCGCATGAACAAGCGGATCGAAACCATTCCCAGCGAGACCATGGAATCACTCGTACAGTGGCATTGGCCAGGCAATGTCCGCGAACTCGAAAACATTATCGAGCGCGCTGTGATCCTTAGCCCTGGGCCCGTGCTTCGCGTCCCGGTCGCACAGCTCAAGCTCCCCGTCGAAGGTGCGCCTTCCCCTGCCGTCACAATGGAGGCCGCCCAGCGCCAGCATATCCTCCGCACTCTTGAACAAACCGGCTGGACCATCGGCGGACCTCGCGGCGCCGCAGCTCGCCTGGGCATGAAACGCACCACACTACAGTCAAGAATGCAGAAGTTCGGAATCACCCGCCCCACCGCTTAGGCTGATGAAGAAGTGTCGTGGCGCGCTCCGCAAAGGGCGGGGCTTTCAGAGTATGTGTGAAAACTGGCTATACCGTATCAGGGCACGACTTCAGTCGTTCCGGGAGCGGCCTTCCCTTCCGCCGGCTTTAGCCGCTGTCGGCCCGAGAACCAGGGCCTAAAGGCCTCGGATCATAACCGCTGGCACTACAGCGATCTTCCGGCTCCAAAACTTTGTGCCGAAATGTCGGCCTGTGCCTATATTTCGGCAGGGATGGATCGCTCCGACATACCTCATCGTAGCTCCTGCAGGAATCCTACAAAGCTAAGTCTTTACGGCACATAACAGTAGACAATTATCTGCCTGCCACAAAAAGTTGGAATTTCAGGTGCATTCGAAACGTCTAGACAAGGGAGAGCAAATGCTACGGGTAACGATCGACAAGGATAAGAGTCTAATAACGTTCAAACTGGAGGGCAGGATCACCGGCGAGTGGGTCGACGAACTGGAGCGGGCATGGCTTGAGGAGTCTGGCCGAAGGAAGCTCACTAAGGTCGACCTAACTGGCGTCACGTTCGTCGACGAGGAAGGCAAGAAGCTACTAGGCCGGATGGTCGAGGAGGGATCAAATCTGTACGCCACCGACTGCATGAACCGGTCCATAATTGAGGAAATCACGCGCAAGCGTCACGCGCACGCAGATAATGGACTGCGCAATCCACTTCTCAGCCCGTAAGGTAAGCCAGCCATGGACATCGCCGAACTGGAGAAGGAAATCGACCGCGGGGCGCGGAACGAGCAAGCACCGCCACCAAGCGAAATCGCGCCAGGGAAACTGGCCAACCCCTGGACCCGGCGAGCTTTACTGCTCGGCGCTGTCGCCGCGGCTCTGGTCGTCGTCGCTTTAGTGATTCACTACCAGGGCCGCGTAACCACTGATGATGCGCAGGTGGATGGCCACATCGTCCCTGTGTCGTCAAAGGTTTACGGCAACGTTGTCGAGGTGCTGGTGAATGACAACCAGCAGGTCAAAGCAGGGCAAGTCTTGGTTCGCATTGATCCGCGTGACTACCAGGTGAAGGTAGACCAAGCGAAGGCGGCAGTAGCGGTGGCCGAGAGCCAAGCTCGCGGGGCGCAGGTCGGTGTGCCGATGACGCATGGCGTGGTGGAGAGCGGCTCGTCGGCCGCCGACGCTCAGCTCGCCGCCGCCCGGGCCGACTACGAAAAGGCCAAACAAGCGTACGAAATGGCCTCCGGCTCGGACTTGGCCTACGCCCGCGCCCAGGTGGAAGAGCAGGAAGCCAAAAGCGAACGCGCTCAGGCAGACCTGCAGCGCATGCGGCTGCTGGTAGGTAAGGCGGAGATTTCCCAGCAGCAGTTTGACGCTGTCCAGGCAACGGCTCGCGCGGAGGCAAGCGTACTGAAGGCAAGGCAGCAAAGGTTGGCGTCGGCAGAAAAGAATATTGAGGTGTCCAGGGCTGCCATGCTTTCTGCTCAGGCCAGGGTGGACCAGGCGCGGAGCGCGGTGGAGCAGGCGCACGCGAATCTCAAGCAGGTGACGATTCGGACGGCCGACGCCTCCTCTGCGGAGGCGGCCGTGATCCAGGCGCGCGCCAACCTTGAGGCGGCCCAACTCCAGCTCGAGTACACCACGATTGTCGCCCCCGTGGAAGGTGTTGTAACGCGAAAGAGTGTTGAAGACGGACAGGTTGTTCAGCCCGGGCAGGGTCTGATGGTGCTCATTCCGCTGCAGGATATTTGGGTGACAGCCAACTTCAAGGAAACTCAATTGGCCAAAGTGCATCGCGGACAGAAAGCGGTAGTGGATGTAGATATGTACGGGAAGACCTTCGACGGTCACGTGGACTCGATCGCGGGAGCCACCGGGGCGCGTTTGAGCATGTTGCCGCCGGAAAACGCTACCGGTAACTACGTCAAGGTAGTGCAGCGCATCCCGGTGAAGATTGTTCTCGATCCCATCCCGCCCGAGAAGGCGATCTTGCGGCCGGGAATGAACGTAGACGCAACGATATTCATCCAGTGAGAGGGCCACTGAACTAGCTACCGAACTGGCGACCAACCGCTGGCAAGGCGTGGCCTCAAACCGACGAAACATGACCCCTCACCCGGCTCGCTACGCTCGCCACCCTCTCCCCAAGCTCGCCAAGGGAGAGGGCGAAGAATCTAGAAACTCTAGCCCTTTCCCCAGGGGAGAGGGTGGTCCCGCGTCGCGGTACCGGGTGAGGGGTCTCTTGCTTGCAGTGTTGCTGAAAAAAACTGACTCAAGAAGTGAGGTTGGAGGTTAGCGACTCGTCGCGGTTCTTTATGGTAGCGCTACTGGAGAGAGTCAGACCGAATGGCGAAACCAACCCGTGGGCGATTGCGCTAACGGTGATGCTGGCGACGTTTATGGAGGTACTCGACACGAGCATCGCCAATGTGGCTCTGCCCCATATCGCCGGCAACCTCTCGGCCGGGGTGGACGAGAGCACGTGGGTGCTGACCTCGTACCTCGTCTCCAACGCCATTGTGCTGCCGCTCACCGGCTGGTTCTCGACCCTCTTTGGGCGCAAACGCTTTTACATGGGTTGTGTGGTTATCTTTACGGTCAGCTCTTTGCTGTGCGGACTGGCGCCCAACCTTGGACTGCTCGTGTTCTTCCGCATTCTACAAGGAGCCGGCGGCGGCGGACTCCAACCCGTCTCCCAGGCCATCCTGGTAGAGAGCTTCCCCAAGAGCAAGCAGGGAATGGCGATGGCCATCTATGGCATGGGTGTGGTGCTGGCGCCCATCATCGGACCGACACTCGGCGGTTGGCTTACGGACAGCTACACCTGGCGGTGGATTTTCTTCATCAACATTCCGGTGGGCGTTCTTTCCATTCTCCTGACCACGCTGTTGATCTCAGACCCGCCTTATCTGGTCCGCAAAAGCTTTAAGCAGGGTCTGAGGATTGACTTCATCGGCCTGGGCCTGCTGGCAGTGGGGCTGGGATTCCTCCAGGTGGTGCTCGACAAGGGTCAGCGCGATGACTGGTTCGGCTCCGACTTCATCATCTGGTGCTCGGTGGTGACCGTGGTTGCGCTCGTGGCGGCGATCATCTGGGAGCTCTCACAGAAGGACCCGGTGATTGAGCTTCACCTGTTCAAAGACCGGAACTTCACCGTGGCCGCGTTCACCATGTTTATGTTGGGGGTTGTGCTCTATGGCAGCACGGTGTTGCTTCCCATCTTCCTGCAGACCTTGATGGGTTACACGGCGGAGCTGAGCGGATGGGTGCTCTCGCCCGGCGGGTTCCTGGTGCTGCTGACGCTGCCTGTTGTCGGCCGGTTGCTCACCAAAGTAGAAGCGCGATGGCTGGTGGCGGTAGGCCTCAGCATCGTGGCGTTCGGCCTGTACCAGATGTCCCACTTTAATCTCGACATCTCGCTGGGGATCGCGATGAAGACGTGGGCGCTTTCGCGGCTGGGCCTGGCGTTCCTATTTGTACCGATTAATGTGATGGCCTTCTACTTTATTCCCAGAGAGAAGACGAACAACGCCACCGGCCTCATCAACCTGGCGCGAAACATCGGGGGAAGCGTCGGCATTTCATTCGTAACCACAATGCTCGCCCGCCGCGCCCAATTTCATCAGCAGGTCCTGGTCAGCCATCTGACACCTTTGGATCAGACCTATCAGAGGGCGCTCGAGGGCGCGAGCCAGGCTCTGCAGTCAGCAGGCTCGAACGCCGCGCAAGCCCTCGGCCAGGCGCAGGGA
>DATJKY010000825.1:0-2655 GCA_035490955.1 Terriglobia bacterium
AGGCGCGAGTGTGGTACCTCTCCTGCGCACCAACGGTCTGCAACGGCTGCAGCCAGGGGTGCAACATCGATCTGCATTACGTGCTCGACCGGCCCCATCTGAACGACGGCGCTCGCGTGGTGCGGGTCAAGCCCCGTTACAACCCGGATGTCAACGGTTGGTGGATCTGCGATGAGGGCCGCTACGGCTTTGGCTGGGTCGATCGTGGACGGCTGACACGCGTCCGCGGGCCGTCCGGGGAGGCAAGCTGGGACCAGGCCCTCACCTCGATAGCGGCCGCCCTGAACGGCGCGCGAATCGGCGTGATCGCCTCCGCGCAGCTTACGAATGAAGAACTGCTTCTCATTAAGGAGATTTTCCAAAGCTCTCTGAGTGCCCAAGTCACAGCTTCAGTTCCCCAGCCGTCCGGCTACTCCGACGACTTTCTCATTCAAGCCGATAAGAACCCCAACACGCAGGGGGCAACCCAGTTGGGGCTGGCCGGCCCGAAAGCGATCCCCGCAGAAGAGATCATCAGCGAGGCGCTAGGGGGAAATCTCGACGTGCTGTGGGTCATGGGCCACGACGTGGAGCAACTCTTCGGCGAAGAAAAGGCCTGCAGGCTCGCAGTGGGCGTGAAGCTTTTCATCTTCTCCGGCACGAATCAGAACGCGACAGCCGTCCTGGCCCACTGGGTTCTGCCAACCGCGGCTTACGTCGAAAAGAACGGGACCTACGTGAACTGCCACGGCCGCGCCCAACACTTCAACCGCGTCTTTCCGCCGCTCCCCGACTCCCGCGAAGACTTGCGCATCCTATCGGACCTGGCGGCGCACGCCTCCTGGCCTGCCGGAGCGGCCACCCCATGATCGAAATCGTGCTCATCAAGCTCGCGCTGGCGGGGATCGTTTTTTTCGCGGCCCTGAACCTGGCGGGATTTCACACCTGGGTGGAGCGGAAGCAGTCCGCCTTGATCCAGGACCGGATCGGCGCTAACCGCGCCGAGGTCTTCGGCTTTCGTCTGTTCGGCATGTTCCACGGGGTGGCCGATGTAATCAAGATGTTCACCAAGGAGGATATCGTTCCCACTGGTGCGGATAAGACCTTGCACACACTGGCTCCTTTCTTCTCGGTGTTCTTCGCTCTGGTGGCATTTGCTGGAATCCCTTTTGGAGACCGTCTGATCCTGGGAGATCGGGTCATCGAACTTCAGGTCGCCCACATCAACGCCGCCCTGTTGTTCATTTTCGCCATGCTCTCCTTGGAAGCCTATGGCGTCATCCTGGCCGGCTTTGCCTCGCGCAACAACTATGCCATGCTCGGAGGCTTGCGGGCGACCGCGCAGATGATCTCCTATGAGATCGCATTGGGTATTTCCATCGTCGGCGTGGTCATGGTCTACGGGACGATGGACTTGGCTGAACTGGTGCGCGCACAGGGCCGGATGATCGGCGGCTGGCTTCCTCTATGGGGGATCGTCACCCAGCCCGTGGCGTTTTTCGTCTTCGTCACCGCAGCGCTCGCCGAAACCAAGAGAGTGCCATTTGACCTCCCCGAAGGCGAGTCGGAAATCATCGGATACTTCGTGGAGTACAGCGGGATGAAGTTCGGGATGTTCTTCCTCACCGATTTCCTGGAGACGATCGTGGTAGCGAGCCTTTCGACAACCCTGTTCTTCGGAGGCTGGCAGGTCCCATACCTCTCGCCGGATGGCTTCCACTTCCCCTGGGGCGCGGTGCTGCTGGTTCCCAATTGGATCTATGTGCTGTTTGGCGTGGCGAGCTTTTCGATCAAGGGTCTGATCTTTTGTTTTCTGTTCATGCAACTGCGTTGGACGTTGCCGCGGTTCCGGTACGACCAGCTCATGAGCCTCGGTTGGAAGGGACTGTTTCCGATCTCGGTGGGCAACTTGGTCGTGACCGCCGTGGTGCTCGTTTTCCTGGGGAAGGTGCTCTGAATGGCTACCAAGGTTGTCCGCCGGCGTGAGCTGACCTTCTGGGAAGAGCTCTATATTCCCCAGATCCTCGGCGGCCTCAGCATCACTTTCAGCCACTTCTTCCGCAACCTGTTTCTCCACACGGCTCACCTGCTGGGCCGACTAAGGAATGTACCGGCCTCCGCGACGATCCAATTTCCCGAGGAGCGCCGCCCGCTAATGTCGCGGTTTCGCAGCCGCCACCGGCTCACGCTTCGCGAGGACCAAACCCCCCGCTGCGTGGGCTGCATGCTTTGTGAAACCGTCTGCCCGGCCAAATGCATCACCATCGTCCCCGGCGAGCATCCGGACCCGAACGTCGAAAAGTATCCTGTCCGGTTCGACATCGACTTGGGTGTCTGTGTTTATTGCGGGTACTGTGTCGAAGTATGTCCCGAGGACGCAATCCGGATGGACACGGGAATTCTCGACTTGGCGGCGTACTCCAGGGCCGCGATGCGACTGGACATCCATGAGTTGATGAACCCAGCATTGCGTAAGCCGATCACTCAGTGCAACCTGAAATTCCCGCACCAGTGCGCCTTAGCCGGAGGAGACATGAGAGGAAGTTGGGACAGCCGCTGAATCCGGCTTGTTGAACGCGGGGCGCCTTCACGGGTCAGAATCTTACCTTAGTGCTACTCGGAACTTGCGTTCCGCGCCCACGCGGCCCGAGTGTAATTGGAAGTTGAGCGGCGGTT
>DATJKY010000826.1:0-4978 GCA_035490955.1 Terriglobia bacterium
GTGGCCGCGTATCGCCTCCAACGCCTGGTGTGCCGACCGCCCAGGACGGAATCCATAGGAGCAATCCTCGAAATCTTCCTCAAAGATCGGCTCCAGGATCAACAGCACCGCCATCTGGACGACTCGGTCGCGCACCGTCGGAATTCCGAGCGGCCGCAACTTCCCATTCGCCTTTGGTATGTAGACGCGCCGTACCGCCTTTGGCACATAGGTCTTGGAACGCAGCGATTCCTGGATTTCCTCCAGAAACCCGTCCGCGCCAGCTTCCGACCTTTCGATCTGTTGGATCGTCACGCCGTCCACCCCGGGCGCGCCCTTGTTGGCTCGCACCCGCACCCATGCCGCCTCCAGCACATCGCGCCGATAGACCCGGTCGTATAAAGCATAAAACCGGAGCTTCGGCTCCTGCTTGGCCTTTTGACTCAGCTTCTGTCTCAGCAAAGAGAGTTTGTCTGTCAGTCCGTCTCCGCTCGCCTGTTTCTCCAGGGCTTCGATATGCTCCCCTTCTTCCGTAGTGGGAATCTCTTCCAAGCGGCTCTCCTTTCCTCTTACAGCAGCACTGCTTCCAGTAAGGCCCCTTCGCTCCACGGTCGTTACCCGCTTCCTCGCTGTCGGGTCGGAGGTGGCGCACTCAGTTGCCTGGGTGCTGGCCACCGTCCGCCGCTCAAACTGTACAGGCGGTTTTCCCGCATACAGCTTTCACGAAGACTCACGCTTTCGAGACGCAATGGTTGGAATCAACTGAATGAGGTTCACCAGCCCGTACTCGCCATACAACTTGGTTTCCGGCAGCTGTCGCCAGCCACCGTTGCGCCACCGCTTGAATCGATGCGACCGAATGCGCCGCACAATCCAACCGTCGAGCCGGTGGAAGAGCGTTCGGACGTGGGCTCGCTTGTAGTGATGTCCCCACCCCCGCAGCACCGGGTTCAGTTCCTCAATCAACTCCTTGGTCTTAAACGGCACACGTCGGCCGGTAAGCGCGCGTACCTGATCCATGAATCGTCGGATCGATTTCTCACGGGGGAAAGCATACAGCGCCCCCGATTGGGCACCACTGCGAATCTTGCCCGGTGGCAACCGGAGTTGCTTGCCGCGCTTGATCTTGTACCCTAGAAACTCGAATCCCTGTCGGACCTGCACGATCCGCGTCTTCTGCGGATGCAGTTGCACACCCAACTCGTTCAGAATCCGAAGCGCCGCGGCCACTGCCGCTCGCGCTTCTGCCGCCGACTCACAGGTCACTACCCAATCATCGGCGTACCTCGTAAGCTGATATCCCTTGCGCCGCATCTCCTGATCAAACGGCGTCAGAAGTATGTTACTGAGCAAAGGCGAAACTACCCCGCCCTGCGGAGTCCCGCGCTCGCTCGGAAAGAGTCGCCCTTTGCCATAGCTTCCTGCCTTGAGCATCGCCCGTATCAGGCGCAACACCCGACCATCCGCTATTCTCTGGGACACCAGCGTGAGGAGTTTCTCATGATCCACGGACCCAAAAAAGTCTTGGAGATCCGCATCTACGATCCACTCCCTTCCGCCTTGAATCTCCTTCCAAACTTTGCGCATGGCATCCTTCGTCGATCGCCCTCGCCGATATCCGAAGTTGGCTTCATCGAACACCGGCTCAAAGATCGGCTCTAACCGGTTGAGCAGCGCTTGCTGGCTCACCCTGTCGTAAATAGTAGGGATTCCCAACGTGCGAAACTCGCCCGGTTTGCCGGCCTTTGGGATCTGTACCTGCCGCACCGGTTGAGGCCGATAGACGTCGTCCTTCAGTTCGCGTTGCAATCGATCCAACTGCTGATCCAGTTGCGCGGCGAATCCTTCCAGACTCTGCCCATCCACACCTCCACTGCCCCGGTTGGCCTTTACCGTCTCCCAGGCCATCTCCAAGTTCTTCCGCTGATACACCTTGTCAATTAATGAATGGACCTTCCTTGCACCCGTCGGGTTGATCCAGCCCACCAGTCTCCTCGGACGAGAATGTACGGGTATTTCACTCATGGAACTGATCCTCCTCCCCGCCCTTGCTCATCTGGTTTCCTCTTTCTTCCCAACCGTCTTCGCCGGCTGCCTTTCCCGACCCAATTCTGTCGCCGCTTGCCCGGTCACGCGGCTTTCGCCGCGCTTCAGGTACTACACAGCCGTCCGTCTACTGACAGGGCGTCGCTCGCCACTTCGCTTTCGCTTATAGGTCTGCTTACTCCGGTGCCACCCGGAGACCCTACCAGTCCTTCTAAGGAACCTCCTTCCAAGTTGGTATTTTGGTTGATGGGAGGCTTTCGAGACGACGTTAAGGAACCGGTTGAATGGGCACGAGTTCAAAACCGAGACCGCGGGCCTGGCGTCTGACCTTAGCTTCGAACCGCCGTTGCCGTGCTAGATCTTGTTGGTGCCAGGTGGTGTCATCATATTCCACTTGGTTCTTCACTACCGCATAGAAGATGCGAGCTATTTTGTGCGCCGCGGCGGTGATCCCGGCTTCGGCCCCCAGCTTGGCCTTCATGCGCCGCAAGTACTCGCCCATTTGGGTCTGGCTGTGGTGCAGAGAATTAGCCGCCTGACGGAATAGCTGTCCGGCTCGGTTCTTCACCTGTCGTACCCCTGTCCATAGGACCCGCCCTCCGCTTTTGTCGTTGTCCGGACACAAGGCCGTCCAGGAGGCAAACTGGCTCGCGCTAGACCATCGGCTCATATCGTTTCCTACTTCGCTGTATAACACCAAGGCTATACCCTCTAAACCGGGAATGCGCGTCACATCCACCCCGAACTGCTTGTAAGCTTCGGTGCGCACATCAAAGCGGAAATCCCCGGTTCGCTTGTGTTTCCGCTTTGTGCGTCGCTTGGTCTCGTTCGGCAAGGGTTTTTTCGCCGGATCTGCCTTGGGTTTGTGTCCGCCCAGCATTTCACAGATTTCCTGATCGCAAGCCTTGATCGAACTCAAGTACGTGCCATACAATTCCCACGATTGTCGCAGAGCGAAAAGGTGTTCCCGTCGCCAATCTCCCTCTAGCGACTTACGAATCGTCTCTTTGTCTGCGCGGATCTCCGGTTGTCGCAGCTTGGCGAGTTCAGCGGCATCCCGCTGGCCGGCCAAGATCGACTCGATGATCGCCGTTCCGGTAACCCCCGTAATGTCGTTGATGATGTGATGGATTTGCAGATTCATCTGCGTCAGTGCTTTATGTACATGGCGAATGTGTACTCCGGCTGTTTCCACCAGCCGCTTCCGATGCCGCATCACGGAGCGAATTGCCACCACCTCTGACTCCGGCCGGAAAGCGGCACGCAGAAGTCCTACCGCATGCAGATACTGTAGCCACTGGCATTCGTGCCAATCGGTTCGCCTCCCAGGCACGTTCTTCATGTGTCGGGCATTCACTAGACATACACGAATGCCATGGTCCTCTAGGATCTGATATAGCGGTATCCAATATACGCCAGTAGATTCCATTGCTGCTGTCGTGATCCCTTGCTCCACCAACCAGTCGGCCAACGCCTCTAGATCACTGGTGAAAGTTGGAAACACCCGCACTCGCTCTGTATCTCGATCGGGGGGAATCGCTACATACATTTCGCGCGCTCCCACATCGATCCCCGCCGCATTGGCCTCCATCACCGGCATACTCTTCGCGGAGGCTTGCCGCGGAGGCGTACGTTTCTGGTGCCGCTTCTGAACTCGCGTCTGCTTTCCTTTGCTCGTCCTTCGCTTGGATGTCATCGATTTCCTCCCGAACTGCGGCAACGGCCAAGTCGTGCATAAGGAGTACTCTTCTAAACGGGATCGGCAGACAAAACTTCTCGCCTGTCGTCAGCCACTGTCGTGGGCACAGGACTTGGGACCACGCTCCTGATCGGGGTAGAATTCTCCACCACTGGATGGACGGCCTACTTCCGCTGCTTACAGCTCGGCTACTATTCTGAACTAGCAAGCTCTGACCTAGAGAATAGTTCCTGATCCGTCGTGTCTCGCGAAGCGAGTTAAAGCTCCTGAGGTCACGCGTCGTTCTTCCGTACCGTGCCATCCGCAAACACCTTGGTGCGGTGGGTGAATGAGAACGCCTTCGCCTTCAAAGTGCAGGCTCGACCTTGTCCCACCTTTGGCCGACCGGTTCATCGTCGGGGTAGCCCCCATCGATTACGGCCCGGTACTTCTCCTCATGCCCTTCGGATTCCACCTCACGATGGACACCCTGCCCTCCGGAGAACTGCAGGCTGGTGGCTTCAGGTCCGCCTTGAACTGTTTCCGGCTTTCGCTTTCGTGCCCGTTTAGGCTTCTCCATACCTTCCACCTTCTCCGGCCCGCGAGGCATTACCCCCGCGTTCGGATATGGCGCTCCTCATTCGAGCGCCAGAGGGACTTCAACCCTCCTGAGCAACGCGCTGCTCAGCGCGCACTTTGGGCCTCTCCGACTCCCGGCCAGGGCCGTTCCCTCAGTTATGCATTCCCTCGGGCCGTTGGGGTCGGTTGCCCTTCCCCACCCTGCCGGGTCTCCCAGGTTCCTCGACTGTTCTTTCCCTGCGCGCTGTCCCCACCCACCCCGGAAGGTCCGACGGGTGCTTGCTCATTGCTTCCCCGCCGATAACAGGCTTCATCAACTGTGGCAGACTGGCCACCTTCACTGGTGTCACGAGGCCGAATCGGGTTCGCTTGCGCTACGGCTCGCAGGTTTGCGTCGCCGGTTTCCACCAGACAGATTGCTCCGTCCCGCTCCGGTTCCGCTACATGTACGAATGAGCAATTTACATGGTGAACTCCTTTCAGTTCACTAGACCAGCCAGGCTTATCCTGGTATTCCACACAGATCCACGAATCCATCCGGGCCGCCTTTGGCCTCACGGCGCAGCAGTACACCTTGACCCAACTCCGCTATGATCTGCGCAAGATGAAGGGCCACGGCCTGCTGCAGCGCGACGGTCGACTCTACTGTTACCGGCTCACCCAAAAAGGGAAGCGCGTCGCCGCCATGTTCGTCCT